>NZ_JBEXGU010000113.1:0-30686 GCF_040607515.1 Streptosporangium sp. NPDC005286
CGCCCACTTCGGCGCCCATGCCCGCCAGCCCCGCCGCCACCAGCACGGAGAAGGGTTCGTATGGCCGTTTTCCGTCCGGCATCAGGAATCCGACCAGCTCGCGGGCCGCCACGGCCAGCCGCTGCTCGTCGACCACGTACCGTGCCGATATCGAACTGCCATCGCCGGCCCGGACCGACGCGCCCAGCCCGGTGCTCAGCTGGGAGACGTCAGGCCAGTATGTGGGGTCATTCGCGGTCCCGTTGATCAGATTGAGCAGGCGCTGCGCGAGGGGGGAGAGGTGCATGCCGATAGTTCCTGTCAGAGGTGGATCTGGCGGGTGATGGACGGGTCGGTGATGGTGGCGCAATCTATAGCAGCAGCGAATGACAAAACGTCGGTGGCGGCGGGCATACTGCACTCGACTCCGGCCGCACCGCCTCAGATCTTCGCGCTGCCCATCCGCCCCGAACCGTGGCCGACGTGCGCTTGGCTCATTGGATCGGGGGCGGCGTGCCGGGTGCGCCGGCTGCGGCGTTGGCGTAGCGGCGGGCCAGGTGCGCGAAGGCGTCCTTGAGCTCGGCCGGGCCGACGACCTCGATGTCGGCGTCGAACCTGCCGATGGTGGCGGCCAGGCCAGGCCATGACCACGAGCCCAGGACGAGCCGGCAGCGGTCCGGGCCGAGTTCCTCGACGACTCCGTCGCGGGTGTAGCGGGACACGGCGGCGGCGGGCAGGTCGAGGATCACCTCGCCGCGGCAGGGCCAGTTGCCAGAGCCGTCGGAGCCTCGGAACCTGCCGGCCACGAAGGCGGCCACCTCACCTCCGGGCAGCTCGCGCGGGGTGAAGCGGGGTCCTGTGGGGGTGCGCGGGGTGATCCGATCGGCACGGAAGGTGCGCCAGTCCTCACGGTCGAGGTCCCAGGCGACGAGGTACCAGCGCCCGCCCCAGGTGACGAGGTGATGGGGCTGCACCCGGCGCGGCGGGGTCTGCACGCCGTTGTCGTCCATCCCCGGTGGGGATGCGGGGGTGTAGTCGAAGCGCAGCACCTCGCGGGTGTGGACGGCGGCGCTGAGTGCCGCGAGCACGCTGCTGTCGACCTGTGGGGCCGGTTGGATCGCGGGCCGCTCGACGGCGGTGACCTGGAAGGTGTCGATCCGACGGCGCAGCCGTGCGGGCATGACCTGCCGGACGGTGTTCAGCGCGCGCGCCGCGGCTTCCTCGATGCCGGCACCAGTGGTGGTGGCGATCTGGAGTGCGATGGCCAGAGCGACGGCCTGCTCGTCGTCGAACAGCAACGGGGGCAGCTCCGTGCCGGCGTCGAGCCGGTACCCACCGTCGGGCCCCTTGAAGGCCACTATGGGATAGCCGAGCTCGCGCAGGCGGTCGACATCACGGCGCACGGTGCGCGGGCTGATGTCCAGCCGCTCGGCCAGCAGCGCCCCCGGCCAGTCCCGGCGCGTCTGGAGCAGCGAGAGCAACGACAGTAGTCGCGCTGAAGTCTTCGGCATGATCCCCATATTGCCCGGAGAAGCGGACACTCCCTGGCCGCTTCGCCTGCGACTGTTGTCGCGTGCCAGTCAACGACAACAACCCGAAGGACCCGAACGCCGTGACCGCCACCACCACGCCCCCCTCAACCCTCGACGCCGAGCGGGGCGACCTGCTCGCCGCGCTCGCGACCGCGCGATCCGCCCTGACCAACACCGTCCGCGGGCTCAGCGACGAGCAACTCGGCGAGCGCCCGACGGTCAGCGCGCTGTGCCTGGGCGGGCTGATCAAGCACGTCGCGTCCATCGAGGAAGGGTGGATGCGCTTCGTGGTCGAGGGTCCGTCGGCGATGCGCCACGACCTGCCCGACGGTGTCACCTGGGCCGACCTCGCGGCCGGTACCGCGCGCGAGGTCCCGCAGTGGGCGATCGACCACCAGAACGACTTCCGGATGCTGCCCGGGGAGACGTCGGCCGGGATCCTCGCGCGTTACGAGCAGGTCGCCGCCCGCAGCGAGGAGATCGTCGCCGCCGTCCCCGACCTGTCGGCGACGCACCCGATGCCGGAGGCACCCTGGAACGAGCCGGGAGCGGTGCGCAGCATGCGCCGGGTGCTGATGCACCTCATCGCCGAGACCGCCCAGCACGCCGGGCACGCCGACATCCTGCGCGAGACGCTCGACGGGCAGAGATCAACCTGATCGGTGACGGGGCCCCGCCGGATCGGGCATCGTCCTGACCGGTGTCATCCACCGGACCCAGTGGACCCCGGGCCGGGATTCACCACCCACTCGGGTCCTGCCTGAAATCGAAGGGAACGGCGTCACCGTGAAGATGCGCGAGCCGGGGCGGACCGGTATTCAGGTCAGCCCCTACCACCTGGGCACCATGATGTTCGGCCGGGTGGCCGACATCGACCAGACCGACCTGGTGCGCAGCGGCAAGATATGCATGATCGGCTTCTTTGACGCCCCGGTCTCGGAGATCGTCGAGGCGCGGTGGGTCGCCGACCGGCGCAATCTGCAGCGCTTCCGCACCGGGCAGTCCCCGTACTCGATCGTCAACCGCGGTATCGAGTGCGAGGTCCTGCCCACCTGTGAGCGCTATGGCAGGCCCATCGCCGGTGTGGAGTCCGCCGGCGATGGGCCTGCTCACCGGCCGCTACCGCAAAGGTCGGCCCGAGGCGCGGAACGCGCGGATGAACCGGGTGCCCCGGCACCTGACCGACGAGCGCGCTGCGGCATGAGCCGATGACCGTTCTCGACACCCGGGCGCTCAACCGCGCGACGCTCGCCCGACAGTTGCTGCTCGATCACGCAGACGTGCCGGTCCTCGACGCCGTCGCGCACCTGTGCGGCCTGCAGGCGCAGGAACCGCAGGAACCGTTCGTCGGGCTCTGGGCGCGGCTGCGCGCGTTCGACCCGGCGGTGCTCTCGGATCTGCTGATCCGGCGGAGCGTGGTGCGGACCCACCTCATGCGCCGCACCGTCCACCTCCTCGCCGCCGGCGACGCCCTGGCCTGGCGGGCCCGCCACGACATCATGCTGCGCCAACGGGTACTCGGGAACTACCGTCGCGAGCTCGCCGGGGTAGACCTCGACGAGCTCGCGGCGGCAGGCCGGGCGGTGATGGCCGACGACGAGCCCCGTTCGATGACCGAGCTCGCGCGGGCGCTGGCTGAGCGCTGGCCGGCGCCGGGACCGCGGGCGCTGGGCGAAATGCTGATCGCCGCCCTCGTCCCGGTGGCGCAGCTGCCGCCGCGCGGGGTGTGGCGCACAAGGGCGGGAGTGCGCAACGTCCTGCTCTCCTCCTGGCTGGGGCGCGAGATCGACCCGCCGGCCCCGAAGGGCTCCGATCCGGTCGGCGAAGCGCTGGTACGGCGCTATCTAGCCGCGTTCGGCCCCGCCGCCGCGGCCGACCTGCGCGCCTGGTGCGGCCTCGCCGGACTGCCGGCCGCGGTGGCCGCGATACGCGAGGAGCTGGTCACCTTCCGCGACGAGCGAGGCCGGGAGCTGCTGGACCTCCCCGACGCGCCGCGCCCCGACCCCGACACACCCGCCCCGGTGCGATTCCTGCCGGCGTTCGACAACGCGCTCCTCGGTTACCACGACCGCAGCCGGATCATCGACAACGCCCACCGCGGCCTGTCGGTCGCCGGTGCTCGCGTTGTCCTGGTCGACGGCCGGGTCGCCGCGACCTGGAGCGTCAAGGTCGGCACAGTGATCGTCACCCCGCTGCGCCGCTTCTCCCGAGCCGACCGCACCACCGTAGCCGAGCAGGGGCGGGCGCTGGCGTCGTTCCTCTCCGACAACGACAGCCAGCGCGTACAGATCGCCGCGTCTCCCCGCTGAGCGACACACCCGCGAGTTGCCTCCTCTGAGCACGGGTTCGGGTGGCGCGCTCCGGTTCACGCTGCCGAAGGGCCTGTACGGTCAGGCGCCTGTCCACGGCGGTAGGGGACCCACGCCGCCCCGAGCCTCAAGGTTCTCGTCGATCCCGGACCTGATCTGCCCCGGCCACGCCGACAGCGGCGGCGACGGCACCAAACGGCGATCAGGCCGGGCGCTCACCTCAGGCCGACTCTGACCAGGGCGGATGCTCGGCCACGGCCCCTGAATGCGGCGGATGAACCACGACGCCGAAAGTCGGCGATGTCCTGGTAGAGCACATCCGGACATCGCCGACCGCTCTGTGGCTTACAGCCGGTCGAGAAGCTCCTGCATCTGCTCGATCTCAGCCTGCTGGGCGCTCTCGATGGTTCTGGCGAGTTCCTTGGCCTTGGGATCGGCTCCGTCGCTCTGCTCGGTCTTGGCCATCGTGATCGCCCCCTTGTGATGGGCGATCATGAGTTCCGCGAACATCCGGTCGAACCGGGCGCCCTTTGCCTTCTGGAGCTTGACCATGTCCTCCTCGGTCATCATGCCGGGCATGACATGCCCACCGTGACCCTCCTCCGGGGCGGGAGCCTTCCAGAGGGACAACCAGTCGGTCATGGTGGCGATCTCCGGTCCCTGCGCGGCCTCGATCTTCGCCGCCAATTCCTTCACCTCCGGGTCGGAGGCGCGCGTCTCGGCCAGCTTGGCCATCTCCACGGCCTGCTCGTGATGCGGGATCATCATCTGTGCGAAGGTGACGTCAACGTCGTTGAAGGAGGCTTCCGACTTCTGGCTCGCGGTGGTGGCGGGAGCGTGAGCACTGCTGGTCGTGCCGGTGTGGCCGGTCATCGCGTTGTCCCCGCCTCCGCAGGCGGTGAGCAGCGCGAGGGCGCCGGCTCCCGCTGTGGCGGTCAGTGCGAGCCTGCGAAGGGCGGAGTGGTCGGCGAACATTTCCATGATCTCTTTTCGGTCGGTCGTATCTGCGTGTCGATCGTCGGCGGCCGGATTTTCGATGCCGTCCGCGGTGAAGATCGGCCTATAGCCGCAAAACCGAGAGACACGCCAGGCGTAGGGCCGTCCTGCGCGGGGGCGGGCGGGCGACGAGCGGCATCGACGAGGCATCGGCCGTTCGGGCCTGCGAGATTCGCCGCGTCCACATGGACGCCATACCGATGAGGAGAAGGAGGAAGGAGGTGAGTACGGCCAGGCAGACGGAGCTCGGATCAGGGGTGAGGGGAGTGTCATCAAGCCTTGAGATCAGTTGCCCGGCCCGGGGCATCAGAACGGGAAGGAGCATGGAGCGCGCCTCCGGCACTCCGTGCTCAGCGGTAGAGGCATGCTCGAAGGCGGCAGGCGTACCGCCGTGTCCCCGCTGATGGTCCAGATGCCCCAGCGTGTGCATCCCGGCGACGCCCAAAACCAGAGCGATCAGAAGAAGCCGGTGCGACACCCGCAACGCGAACCGGCGAGTTGAGCCGCCCATCGTCTTCCCTTCGCAGTCACGGTCTGGCTGGCCTTTCCGGGTATCCTACTATCTATGATAGTAGGATGATCCGGCGTAGGCATGCGGCAGGACGCCCTTACGGGGGCGAACAACGGAGAGGTATGCGCATGCCCCGCATGCCCATGACGGGATCCGACACCGACGTCCGGCCTCGCCGTGCGCGCCGCCATGTACCCCGGGCGACGCCGACGTACCCTCGGGGAAGCCTGACCGGGACTCCGGCGGTGGAACCAGTGGGCCATTCCCTCCGATTGGAGATCTCTCGGATCCGGGCATGGTGTCGCCAAGGAGAACGACGTGATGTGCGGCCCGGAAACGCCGCCGTGAGCCGAGCCTGCCGCTCGTCGGGCCTGGATGCCGACGGTGCCCTTCACCCGGGATCGCGTTTCGCGGGGGAATTCACGATTGGCGATAGGAGGGGTTCGATCTCGGCGCCCTCCGAGATGAAGGAGAAAGGCCCATGACAGATCACATGGACACCCGGCACGGCGCCGGCAAGGAGCGCAGCACTGCGGTCCTCGATGTCAGCGGACTGCGGTGGGCCACGGAGCAGAACGTCGTCGCGGCCCGGCTCGGCCGCCGTCCGGGAGTGCTGGAGGTGGAGGTCAACCCGGTCGCCCAGACGGCGACCGTGGTGTTCGACCCGACCCGCACCTGTCTGGCCGAGCTGCGCGCCTGGGTGATCGAATGCGGCTACCACTGCGCCGGTCAGTCAGTGCCCTCTCACATCTGTGATCCGATGACCGAGCCGGACCCGCCACCCTTCGACCACAAAGATCACCCTCCCACCTCCCACGGCACCACCACAGCGAAACAGCACGCACCCGGTCGCGACACCCGTGTGGACGACACAGCGCGGGCCGGGGCCGCCGGGCACGTGGATCATGGTGGGGTTGAGAGCGTGGCCGCTCCGCACGAGATGATGGGTCACGGCGGGATGTCGATGGCCGCGATGGTCGCCGACATGCGCAACCGGTTCCTGGTGGCGCTGCTGTTCTCCATTCCGATCGTGGTGTGGTCGCCGATCGGCACCGAAGTGCTCGGCCTGAACCTGCCGGTCCCGTTCGGGCTGCGCCAGGACGTGTGGGCGCTGCTGCTCAGCCTGCCGGTGATCTTCTACTCGTGCTGGATCTTCTTCACCGGGGCGGTGCGGGCGCTGCGCGCCGGCACCCTGGACATGATGGTGCTGGTCGCGGTGGCGGTCGGCGCGGGCTGGCTGTACTCGGTGATCGTGACCCTCACCGGCGGTGGTGAGGTGTTCTACGAGGCCGCCACCGTGCTGGCCGCCTTCGTGCTGCTGGGGCACTGGTTCGAGATGCGCGCCCGCGGCGGTGCCAACGACGCCGTCCGCGCCCTGCTCGACCTGGCCCCGCCCAAGGCGGTCGTCGTCCGCGACGGCGAACCGGTCGAGGTGCCCACCGCCGAGGTTCTCGAAGGCGACCTGCTGCTGGTCCGCCCCGGGGCGAAGATTCCGGTCGACGGGGTGGTCGAGGACGGCGAGAGCGAGGTGGACGAGTCCATGGTCACCGGCGAGAGCCTGCCGGTGCACAAGCAGCCGGGCTCCACGGTCATCGGCGCGACCATCAACCGCAACGGCACGCTGCGGATGCGCGCCACCAGGGTGGGCGCGGACACCGCCCTGGCGCAGATCGTCAAACTGGTGCAGCAGGCCCAGAACTCCAAGGCTCCTGGGCAACGGCTGGCCGACCGGGCGGCCTTCTGGCTGGTGCTGATGGCGCTGATCGGCGGTGCGCTGACCTTCGCCGCCTGGTTCCTGCTGGCCGGCCGGCCGTTCGGTGTGGCGATCCTGTTCGCCATCACCGTCGTGGTCATCACCTGCCCCGACGCGCTCGGCCTGGCCACCCCTACGGCGATCATGGTGGGTACGGGGCTCGGTGCCAAGCGGGGCGTGCTGTTCAAGAACGCGATCGCGCTGGAGACCTCCGCCCGCATCCAGGTGGTGGTGATGGACAAGACCGGCACCCTGACCAAGGGCGAACCAGAGGTCACCGACGTCATCACCGAGGGAATCGCCGCCGACGAGCTGCTGCGGTTGGTGGCCGCGGTGGAGCGGGAGTCCGAACACCCGCTGGCCGAGGCGATCGTCGGCCACGCCGACGCGCGCGGCCTGGAGGCGTTGCGGGCCGGGCGGTTCGAGAACGTGCCCGGGCACGGTGCCGTCGCCGAGGTGGCCGGGCACCGGGTGGCGGTGGGTAACCGGCGCCTGCTGGAGCGCGAGGGCGTGGATCTCGGCAAGCTGGCGGCTCACCGGGAGCAGGTGGCCGCCGGCGGCCGTACCGCGGTCATGGTCGCGGTCGACGGCACGGCCGCCGCGGTGATCGGCATCGCCGACGCCCCCAGGGAGACTTCGGCGGCGGCGGTGGCCGCCCTGCACGAGCTCGGCGTCGAGGTGGTCATGCTCACCGGCGACAACACCGCCACCGCCGAGCGAATCGCACGGCAACTGGGGATCGACACCGTGATCGCCGAGGTGCTGCCCGGCGACAAGGCGGCCAAGGTGACCGAGCTACAGGCCGGTGGCCGTAAGGTCGCCATGGTCGGTGACGGTGTCAACGACGCCCCCGCGCTGGCCCAGGCCGACCTGGGTATCGCCATCGGTGCCGGCACCGACGTCGCCATCGAGACCGCCGACGTCGTGCTCATGCGCTCCGACCCCCTCGACGTGCCCGCCGCGCTGCTCATCGGCCGGGGCACGCTGCGTAAGATGCGGCAGAACCTCGGGTGGGCGATCGGCTACAACGCGATCGCCCTGCCCATCGCCGCGGGCGTGTTCGAGCCCGCCTTCGGCCTGATGCTGCGCCCCGAGATCGCCGCGCTGTCCATGTCCGGTTCCAGCGTCATCGTCGCCGTCAACGCCCTCGCCCTCAAGCGGCTGCGGCTGCCCGCACCCTCGGGCACGCGCCAGGGCGCGGAAGAACCTCAGACGGCCGAGCACATGTAGTGACCCCATCTGGGCCTGGCCGGCCGTCGGGCACGGGTGAAGGCCGAAGGCGCGCCGCGGTCAGGTTCGGGAGTCCGCCGTCGAGACGCGGGAGGACGATTGTGATCAGCGGGTCAGCGCGAGAAGCGGCCGAGCAGCAGCGCCAGGCGCCGCTCGTGGCCCTCGTGCCGGAGCCTGCCGCCACGCATGAGCGTCATCAGTCCGTGCAGGCCTCCCCAGAGGGTCTCGGTGAGCAGGCCCAGGTCGTCCTCCCCGGCCAGTGGTCGTATGGCCTCGCGTAGCTCGTCGAAGGCCGCGTGCAGGGCGGCCGGTGCTTCGGGGCTGGCGAACGGCAGGTCGACGGCATGCGTGAACATCGCGTCGTACAACGCGGGTCGCTGCTCGGCGAACGCGGCGTACGCGGCGCCGACGTCGGCGAGGGCCCGGCGAGGGTCGGTCGCCGACGTACGGGCCGCGCGCAGCTCGATGGCCAGGTCGGCGAAGCCTTCCACCGCGACCGCCGCCATGATGGCGTCCTTGCCCTTGAAGTGGCTGTAGAGCACCGGCTGGCTGTACTCGACCCGTTCGGCGAGGCGACGGGTCGTCACCGCCTCCCAGCCCTCGGCCTCGACCAGTTCCCGGGCCGCTGCGATGATCAACCGCTCCCGCTCTGCCCGCTCACGCTCCCGGCGCGTTTGAATCGACATGAGGTTATTCTAGCATCACTAGCACTCCTATCAACGCTATGCTAGCGTCGATCGTGTTCCTAGCGCTGATAGCAGTCGGAGAAGATCATGCTTGCCCCCCTCGCCTATGGCCTGGCCGTCGTACTCAACCTCTTCGTCATCTTCATCGGTGTCCGGTTCCTCCTGGCGCCCCGGGCCGCAGCCGCCGGCTATGGCGTCCCTGCCAAGCACGACGGCGACGCCGCCTACCTGACCATCAAGGGACTGCGCGACGCCGGCTACGGCATCCTCGGCCTAGCCCTGCTCGCCTTCGCCGGTGCCCACGCCGAGGCCTGGTACATGCTGGTCGTCGCCCTCCTCCCGCTCGGTGACACCGTCATCGTCCTGCGCCACGGCGGTACCAAGGCCGCCGCCTTCGGTATCCACTTCGCCACCGCCGTGGTGGTGCTCATCAACGCCGCCTTGCTCTTCGCTCTCTGAAGATCAGAAACTGTCTTCGAACGGAAATGCTCGCCCCAGGCAAGGAGTCACACAGATGTCGCTGATCACGCCGGACTTCGACGAGTCCGTGATCGTCCGCTCCGCCAAGGCCGAAGTGATCGGCCAGGCCCCGACCACCATCCGGCTACTGGCCGACAGCAGCTCCACCGGCGGCGCGCTGTCCACCCAGCGGGTGACCCTGACCGACGGCGCCGACGGCGCCAAGCCGCACCACCACTCCAACTCGGCCGAGCTGTTCTACATGCTGGACGGCACCGCCCAACTGCTGTCCGGCGAGCAGGTCGTGACCGCCCAGCGCGGTGATCTGGTCATCGTGCCGCCCGGTGTCGCACACGCCTTCGCCGCCGCACCGGGACAGGACGCCGACATCCTCATCGTCATCACCCCCGGCGTCGAACGGTTCGAATACTTCCGCCATCTGGAGCGCATCGCCTACGGGAAGGTGCCGCCCGAAAGCCTGCTGGAGGTCCAGGAGCTCTACGACACCTACTTCCTCAACAGCGCGACCTGGAACCAGGCCAGAGCCTGAAACCGCCGGTGAGCAACTGACAAGCTCAAGAAACGAGAGGCGACACGTCTTGGATCGCTCATCATGACCGTTCCCAACCTGTCTGATCTGCGCGACGGGATACGCCGGCGGGCCGGCGCGCGTCCCCAAGGCCCTGCACTGACCTATGTGGAAGATCTCGAAGGACCGAACGGGTTGCGGTTGCGCCACTACCGGCCGTCGGGCAAGGAACGGCCGCTGGTGGTGTTCGCGCACGGTGGTGCCTGGGTGATCGGTGATCTGGACACACATGACCGGACCTGCCGGCGCGTCGCCGACGCCTGCGACGTGGAGGTCCTGGCCGTGGGCTATCGGCTGGCACCCGAGCATCCGTATCCCGAGGCCATCGACGACGTGGCGGAGGTGGTGCGCTGGGCCGGACCGGTTGCGGTGGCAGGCGACAGCGCGGGCGGCTATCTGGCGACCATGGCCTGCTTGCGGCTGCGGGATGCCGGAGAGCCGCTGCCCGCCGTACAGATCCTGATCTGTCCCAACACGGACCTGACGTTGTCGCAGCCCAGTGTCGAAGAGAAGGGGTCCGGTTACGGGCGGGACGCCGACTTCCTCGCCTGGGCCGTCACGCAGTGGACGCCCGATCCCGCCATGCGCGCTCAGGCGAGCCCTCTGCTGGTGTCTGATCTGTACGGCCTGCCGGACGCGCTCATCGTGACCGCCGAGCACGACGCACTACGTGACGAAGGCGACGCCTATGCCCGGCGGCTGGCCCAGGCAGGTGTGCGCGTGGTGCACCGGCAGGAGGCCGGACTGGTGCACGGATTCATCCAGAATATGGACCTGACCTCTCGCGAGGCGGCCGCTGCCCAAGACCGGCTGTTCACCGATGTCGCAGCGCTGCTCCACAGGTAACGATCACGCTGATGACCCGTCGGCTCACCCGCAGGCGGCCCCAGTGATCCTGGAGCATCCGGCACACGCTTCACGCGTGAGCGATGAGTTCGGGCGGCGGATCGGGCCTGCCCTGGCATGACTCGATCATCGCTGACATCTCGGTCTCCCTCGACCCCGGCCCGGGCAGTTGAACATCTTTGGCCGGCCAGATCCCGACCCGGCGGAGAGCAGGCCGGTCAGGGCGAGCACGCGCAGGGGGTGAACAGGAGCCCGGCCACGCGTCAGGAGCCGTCGAGGCTCGACAGCCCGTTGACCGCGATCTCGATCCCCCGCCGGCCGGAGGCCAGGACGTCCTCGTTGGAGCCGCCCTGCTGCTGGGCGACCAGCCCCGCCACGGCCAGTGCGCCCATGAAGCTGCCGACCGCCGCGCCTGCCGCCACGGGATCCAGTTCGGGGTAGACCTCGCACAGGGCCTCGGCCAGCAGGGGCTGCCCCTCGAGCATGAGCGTCAGCCCGCGTGCCCGCAGCGCGGGCTCGGTGAACATCAGCCGCGTCCGCAGCGGCGACAGCGCGAAGTCCAACTCGTCGTCCCCGGCCAGGCTGCGCACCAGGGCCTCGAACATCCGGCTCAGCAGATCCCCCAGGGGCTCTCCCGGTTTCCGCCCGGCGATCACGTCGAGCATGACCTGCCAGCGATCCTCGGCGTGCAGGAAGAGCACATCCTCCTTGCTGGCGAAGTACGCGAAGAAGGTCCTGGGCGCCACGTCGGCCGCCGCGGCGATCTCGGCGATGGTGGTCTGCTCGTAGCCTTGCTCGCCGAACAGCCGCACCGCGGCCTCCAGTAGCGCGCGGCGGGTGCGGACCTTCTTGCGTTCGCGATGACCTTCCACGGCGCCACCCTACCGCACACCCTGCGTTTATGCATAGGTTGCAATTTCGCAATCTGTGCGCTTTTCTGGGAGGCATGGAAACCCTTGAGACGCTGCCGCTCGAGCGGGGGGACCCGTTCGAGCCGCCTGCCGTACTGAAAGAGCTCCACGGACCGCCGCACCCGATGACCTACGCCGACGGGCGGCCCGGTTGGCTGGTCACCGGCTACACCGAGGCACGCGCGGTGCTCGACGACCCGCGCTTCAGCAACACCTCGCACCCGTCGGTAACGCAATCTCGACCCGGCCCGTGTCGTCGCACCGCGTCGTCGACCTCGCCGCGTCCCGGCTGCATCAGTACTGAACACACAACCCTAGAAGGGTGTGAACGATGAAGGTATGTCTGGTCACCGGAGCCTCGTCCGGGATCGGTATGACGACCGCACTCGACCTGCTGCGCGCGGGTCACGTGGTCTACGGCGCCGCGCGGCGCGTGCACAAGATGGAGGCCATCCGCGCCGCCGGCGGCCACGCGCTCCAGATGGACGCACGCTCTCATGAGGACCTCGACCGGACGGTCGACACCGTCCTCACGCAGCAGGGGCGGATCGACGTCCTGATCAACAACGCCGGGACGGTCCTGCACGGCGCCGTCGAGGACGTGGCGCTGGACCAGGCGCGCGACCAGTTCGAGGTCAACCTCTTCGCGCCGGCCAGGCTCGTCCAACTCGTCCTGCCACACATGCGCGCGCAGCGGTCCGGCACGACCGTCAACATCTCCTCGATCGGCGGCGAGATCGCGCTGCCGCTCGGCTCCTGGTACTACGCCGCCAAGCACGCACTCGAGGCCTTCTCGGACACGCTGCGCATGGAGGTCGGGCCGTTCGGGATCGACGTTGTGATCATCCAGCCCGGCATCATCAAGACCGAGTTCGAGGACCACACCGCCGCCCAGTTGAGGGAGATCTCCGGCAACGGGGCCTACCGGGCCATGGCAGAGGCCATGGCCCGGCGCAGCGAGACCGGCCTCAGTGACGGCTCCGACTCCGACGTCGTCGCACAGGCCATCCGGCAGGCGATCGAGTCCGATCGGCCGGAAACCCGCTACGCGGTCGGCTGGATGGCAGACAAGCTCCTGGAACTCAACCGGACACTGCCAGACCGCGAATTCGACGAACTAGCCACACGCACGCTCAGGTAGCCGGACCACCGTGGCCGTATCGCGATGGCAAAGCACCTGCTCGGCCAAGCCGGATCAGGAGACGGTACGGGAGCCGTCATCCCTCGTCGCACGGGGAGCAGCGGGATAGCCGGCCGAGACGTACCGGCGGTACACGATGCGCCAGCCGCGGTCCGTCTCGCACCAGCGGTCGTGGTACCAGCCGTGGGTGACCACCGCCGGGCCTTTCGCCAACGGGCCTTCGCCCCGCACCGTGGACGATGTCCTTCGGCTTGGCTCGCACCATGCGTTCCGGGGTCCGGTAGGCGCGGATCGATATGGCATTGCCGTGCAACCGGCAAAGGGGGAGCAGACCGCCTGGTGCTCATCGCGGTGAGCGGCGTAGGCGGGCAGGACGTCGGCCTGTTCCATGGCGAGGATGCTGTGGGGAACCCTCGAATCCAAGTGTCGGAAGAAGATCGGCGGTTGTGTCGATCCACGACATTCCCGTTCGACCTAGAAGTGAGAGGGTCCGAGAGAGGGGCCCGGACAACCCAGGGAGACAGAACAATGAAGTACATGCTGGTCATGCGCGCCACCGACGAGGCCTACGCGGGGATGGCGGACATCGACTTCAACGAGATGCTCGAGACCATCGGCAAGTACAACGACGAGATGATCCGGGCCGGCGTGCTGGTCGCCGCAGAGGGACTCGACGACGCCGCCGAGGGAGTGGTCGTCGACTACTCCTCCGAGCCGCCCGTGGTCACCGACGGCCCGTACGGCGAGACCAAGGAGCTGTTCGGCGGGTTCTACATCCTCAACGTGGCGTCGAAGGAGGAGGCCGTCGAGTGGGCCAAGCGGTCGCCGATCACCGGCCCGGGCTTCAAGACCGAGATCCGCCGGGTCACCACGATCGACGAGTTCCCGCAGGACAACGAATGGATCCAGAAGGAGCGGGCGTGGCGCGAAGCCACCGGTCAGTTCTGAGCGGATCGACAGGAGATGGCCGATCCCACCGGCCGTGAGGCCGTTGCCGCCGTCTGGCGGATCGAGTCCGCACGGATCGTCGGTGCGCTCGCGCGGTACACCGGCGACTTCGCGCTGGCCGAGGACCTCGCCCAGGAGGCGCTGGCCGAGGCACTCGTGACCTGGCCACGCGACGGCGTACCCCGCAACCCCGCGGGGTGGTTGCTCACCGTCGGCCGGCGCCGCGCGATCGACGCGTTCCGCCGGCGCTCCGCTCTTGACGAGAGGTACGCCGCCCTCGCCCACAACCTGAGCGAGGGTGATGTCGTCTCGGGGAGCGCACCCGCCGATTCGGCCCGGGGCGCCGAGGACGTGCTGTGGGATCCGGACCAGATCGATGACGACGTGCTCGCGTTGATGTTCATCTCCTGCCACCCCGTGCTGTCGCGGGAGGCGAGGGTAGCGCTCGCCCTGCGGGTGGTCGGCGGTCTGACGAGCGACGAGATCGCCAAGGCGTTTCTCGTTCCGGCCGCCACCGTGCAGGCCCGGATCACTCGGGCGAAGAAGACCCTCGGGGCGGCCCGGGTGCCGTTTAAGGTGCCGTCGGCCGAGGAACGGACCGAGCGGCTCGGCTCGGTGCTCAGCGTGGTCTACCTGATCTTCACCGAAGGGTCCTCGGCCAGCTCCGGTGACGATCTGATCCGACTCGACCTCGCGAGCGAGGCACAGCGCCTCGCCCGGGTGCTGAGCCGTCTGGTGCCGGACGAGCCCGAGGTCCACGGCCTGCTGGCGCTGCTCGAGCTGACTGCGGCGCGCTTCCCCTCCCGCACCGGGCCGGACGGCGAGCCGGTGCTGCTGGAGCACCAGGACCGCCGCCGCTGGGACCGCGCCGCGATCCGCCGGGGGCGAGCCGCCCTGGCCCGCGCGGAGCGGGTCGGCCGGGGCCTGGGCGCCTACGGCTTGCAGGCGGCGATCGCCGAATGCCATGCCGTCGCTCCGTCGGTCGACGCGACGAACTGGGAGCGCATCGTGCTCATCTACGAGGCGCTTGGCCGGCTCGCGCCGTCACCGGTGGTCGACCTCAACCGGGCGGTGGCGGTCTCTATGGCCCAGGGACCGGCTGCAGCGCTGCCGATCGTGGACGAGCTGGTGGCCGCCGAGGCGCTGTCGAACTCGCACCTGCTGCCGAGCGTTCGTGGGGAACTGCTCATCCGCCTGGGCCGCACCGGCGAGGCGCGCACCGAACTGGAACTCGCCGTACGGCTGTGCGGCAACGAGCGCGAGCGGGCGGTGCTGGAGCGTAAACTCGCCGACCTCGGCTGACCGGCCCGGAAGCCCTTGGCACGGTCGCGAAACAGGCGGTGGAAGGCGTCGTGATGGCTCGCGGGGGAAGCCTTCCAGACTGACCCACCGCGGCCGGCCGCGCGCTCGGGCGCCTGGCCGACCCCCTGCGGCCCCGGTGGACGAACCCGTTACCGTACCTGGTGGGGGCTGACTCCCGCTACGGTCAGGCCGAGTAGTCGGCCTGCCTCGGCGGCGGGATCCGGGTGGTGTTCCGTGGCCAGGGCGATGCCCTGGCGCATCAGGGTCGCGCAAAGGGTGCATGCCCCGGCCGGGACGTTGACGACTGCCGACACCGGCCGGCTCCTCGGCCGGGCCCAACCTCCCGCCGGGGGTGTCGGGCTGTGATTTGATCTTGGCCGACATCTCGGCTGGACCCGGATCCGAGCCGGTTTACTCCCCGGCAGGGCCGATCGGCGTCGCGGGCTTGCGGGGCAGGCGGGCACGTACCCAGTCGAAGATCGACGGCCCGCCCGCGAAGCACCACAGCGCCACAACCGGGTCGCAGACGGCGCAGCCGAAGGAGGAATGCTCGGCGAAGGGGAGGATGGGGTTCCCCTTGAGGTGGTGCAGGACGTCCCAGGCGGTGTGGAGCAGCCAGCCGATGCCGATCCAGGTCCAGCTCCTGAGCCCTCGGTAGGCGACATAGGTCATGACGACCGGCAGGACGAACTCCCAGTACCCGAGTCCGCCCCCGCTGAGGTAGGCGGCGCCCGCACCGCCGACCAGCACGGCGTTGACCTGGCGTCGATGCGGCTCGGGGATCAGGGATATGAGGGAAACGCAGATCAGCCCGATGACGATCGGCATGACGATGGACATGGGGTGTGGCAATCCGTTCTGAGGTAGGGGTGCTTCAGCCAGGTCAGGGCGGCGGCCATAGGGGCGAAACCGTCATACAGAACGACCTGTGCATGCATCAGCGCTGCTCCTTCTTCGCCTGCGCGGATCTCGCAGCGCAAGGCTAGACCGGCCGTCCTCGGCTCCCCATGGGCTGAATCGACAATTTCCAACGGGTTCTCGCCATCCGGCCCCAGCTGTGAAGATGACCGCGTCAGAGGCTTCACCTGGCTGTTTGCGGTTGGCGGGTTCTCGCTTACGGTGTCCTCATGCACACGGTGGCGGTCCTGGCTCTGGACCATGTGGTGGCGGCCGACATGGCGACGCCGATCGAGGTGTTCGGACGTGCCCGGCTGGCGGACGGGCGCCGGCCGTACCGGGTCCTGGTCTGTGCCGCGACGCCGCAGGTGGCCGGCGACGCCTTCACGCTCATCGCCCCGCACGGCCTGGAGGCGCTGCGGGAGGCGGACACGATCGTCGTGCCGGGATGCTCCGAGCAGGCCACCCCGCCCGCTCGGGAGGTGCTCGACGCCATGCGCGCGGCCGCGGCCGCTGGCACCCGGATCGCCTCCATCTGCGCGGGGGCGTTCACCCTTGCCGCGGCCGGGCTGCTGGACGGACTGAGCGCGACCACGCACTGGGTGGCGGCTCGTCGGCTGGCCCAGATGTTCCCGCGGGTGGATGTGCAACCGGATGTTCTGTACGTTGACAACGGCCAGATCCTGACCTCGGCCGGGGCCGCCGCCGGCCTGGATCTGTGCCTGCACATCATCCGGCGGGATTTCGGCTCGGCGGTCGCCGCGGACTCGGCCCGGCTGTCGGTGATGCCCTTGGAACGGGAGGGCGGGCAGGCGCAGTTCATCATTCACGCCCAGCCGCCGGTTCCCCAGGGTTCGCTGCTGGAGCCGGTGCTGTCGTGGATCGAGGACAACCTCGCCCAGGAGGTGACGTTGGCGGAGATGTCCATGCGCAGCGGGATGAGCGAGAGGACCTTCAGCCGCCGCTTCCGCGAGCAGACGGGCACCACCCCGCTGCAGTGGCTGCTGCGAGCACGCGTACGGCGTGCGCAGTTCCTGCTGGAGACCACCGGCCACGGCGTCGAACGCATCGCCGCGCAGGCCGGTTTCGGCTCGGCCACCGCGTTCCGGGAGCGGTTCAAGCGCGTCGTCGGCGTCACGCCGCAGTCCTACCGCTCCTCTTTCCGGACGAACGCCTCCTGAGCTTCCGCCTCTGCGCCATAACCGGTGCAGGCGCCTGGTGTACGAGCAGGCCGGTGTGAGATGCCACGGCGAGGTCCTCACCGTGGCGCCTCACTGTCAGCGCAGGCGGGACTCGATGGCCTCGATGATCCGTGGACGCAGTTCCGCGGCGCGGATGACGGCGTCGACGGAGCCGACCTCGACCGCGCGCTGGATGTTGTGCACGCGGTCGAACTCCGCGGCCACCTCGCCGAGCTTCTCCGCACGGACCGACGAGCGGAACTCGTCGAGCTCCGCGGTCAACGCGGCGCGGTCGGCGCCGGAGGCGGCCGTGACGCGGGCCTCCAGGTCCCGCACGCGGGGGTCGGCCGCGGTGCGGGCGTTGACGTCGCCGGAGAACACCACCGCGGCGGCGGGGGCGCCGCCGAGCACCGAGGCGAACGAGCCCTCCAGCGCGAGCACGGTCATGTTCGGGTTCAGCGCCTTCGAGAACACCACGAACGCGCCGCCGTGGTACCGCGAGATCACGCAGAACACGATGGGCCCGCGGAAGTTCACGATCGCGCGGCCGATCTCGGCGCCGTACTCCAGTTGCAGTTTCCGCATCGACTCCGGCGAGCCGTCGAAGCCCGACAGGTTCGCCAGCACCACCAGCGGCCGGTTGCCGCTGGCCGCGTTGATCGCCCGCGCGGCCTTCTTCGACGACTGCGGGAACAGTGTGCCCGCGGTGTAGGTGTCCGGGCCGTCGGTGGGCGGGAAGCCGCGCCGGGGCACCGCCCGTGACTCGATGCCGAGCAGGCACACCGGCATGCCGCCGAGATGCACGTCCTGCACCGCTGCGGTCTCCGCGTCGGCCATGCCCGCCCAGCGTTCCAGCACCGGGTGGTCCTGGTCGGAGAGCGCCCGCATCACGGTCCGGATGTCGAACGGCTTCTTGCGGTCCGGGTTGGCCTCGGCGGAGAAGATCTCGCCAACGGTGGTGAAGTCGCTGTCGACCAGGACATGCGGGAAGTCGGAGATGTCGCGGTCGACGGGGTCGGTCGTCTTCGCCCGCCGCGGCGCCTCCTCGCCGGGGGCGATGTACGTGTGGTCGTAGTGCGACATCAGCACGTCCCGCGCGGCGGCCAGGTTCGGCGCCCAGTAGTGCGCCTGCCCGTTCGGGCCCATCACCCGGTCGTAGCCGCCGATGCCGAAGTTGTCCTCGGCCGACACGCCACCGGAGAAGTCGAGCGACTGCTTGCCGGTGAGCACCATCGCCGAGTCCGGCGTCATCACCAGGATGCCCTTGGTGTGCATGAGCATCGTCGCCTCGGCGTTCCAGTACGGCTGCGCGCCGACGTTGATGCCCGCGACCACGATGTTGATCTCGCCGCCGTTCTGGGTGAACTCGACGATCCGCTTGAGCGCCGCGGCCACCCAGTCCATGTTCTCCGTGCCCGACTCCATGGAGATCCGGGCGCCGGCGGACAGCGCGTACCACTCCAGCGGCACCCGCATCCGCTCGGCCAGGTCCAGCGCGGCGACCACGCGGCGGCACTCCGGCTCCGACAGCGCGCCGAGCGACTTGGTCGGGTCGCCGAGCAGCACGACCCTGGTGAGGCCCTGCGGGTGCCGCCGGGTCGGCGTGCTGACCACGCCCGCGACGATCGCCGCGGTGTTGCGCCCCTTCGGCCGGTCGACCGGCACCAGCGCGTGGTCGTCACCGAGGTCGTGCTCGACGAAGTCGCCGAGCAGGCCGGTCAGCTCGTACGGGTACACCGTGTTGCGGCTGCTCGCGCGCAGCACCTTCTGCCGGTAGTCGTCGAGCGGCTCGACCAGCTCGTCCGACGGCTCGCCGATGGTCAGCTCGGTGCCGCCGGTGGCGTCGAAGGAGATGCGCACGGCGGTCTTGGCCAGCTCGCCGGTCTTCCGGTCGCGCTGCCGCGCGATGAACAGGATCTCCTCCAGCCCGGCGCCCGCGGTCGTCGGCAGCACGCGTCCGACGATCATCTCCAGCTCCGCGCGGGTGAGGTCGCTCGGCGGCCAGATGTAGACCACGATCCGGTTGGTGTTGAAGCGTTTCTTCGACGGTCGCCGCGACTGCGCGCGGCGGATCGAGTCGAGGCAGGTGGCGATGGTGTCCTCGGCCGTCGGCAGCGCGACCAGCCTGCCGTCGTGCTCGCGCAGCTCGGTCAGGTCACGTACCTGTGCGAACGCGACGAGGCGGTCGTCCGACGGGTTCTCCCGCGCTACGCACTGGAAGAGGTAGACCTCCTCGTCCGACGACGACAGCCGGGTGAGGTCGAACTTGCTCAGCCGCTCCAGCTGCATCCGCTGCGCGATGTACGGGTGCAGGCCGCGGATCAGCCGCTCCTCGGCCATCCCGGTGGTCGACGGGCGGAACGTGAAGTGGTGGTGCATCACCGCGCCGCCGCTGCCCGCGACGGTGGTGGTGAGTCTGCGGACCTGGTCCGGCAGCGGGTGCGCGCTGACGACCTTGTGCAGCGCGACCGCCATCGTCTCGGAGTCCTCCGGCTGATTCTCCCAGGCGAGATAGATGTCGGCGTCGATGGCGTCCTCGTCGCCCGCCAGCTCCGCGAGCCCGCGCAGCGCGTTGCCCAGCGCCTCGAAGCTCACCGCGGAGGAGACCACGCACGAGCCCGCGCGCTCGGCGACCACGAACGTGCAGCCCGCGACCTCGCTGGTGCGGACGCCGGTGAGGCCCTTGTTGCCGTAGTACCGCCGGGTCAGCACTTCCAGCATGATCGCGTTGTCCAGGTCGTCGCGGACAAGCCGCTGGCCGAGCAGCCGCACCAGCGGCTCGGTGCTGCGCACCATCTCGGCGATGCGCTCGGCGCGGTCCGGCGCGTCCGGGTGCGTGTCCAGGTGGCGCAGGTGCTTGCGGACGTCGGCGTAGACGCGGGCGCGGTTGCGGCGCAGCAGCGGCTGGGCGAACCAGGCGAACACCACGCCGCGCGCGAGGTCGGAGACCGCGGGGAAGCGGACCTGTGTCGCGGCGACCAGCCGCTCCAGCGCGAGACCGGCGGGCTCGCGCAGCGTCTCGTCCGGCGGCGGCTCGCGCAGCCACGCGCGCAGCAGCGTCGCGACGACCGTGGCGTCGGCGGACACGCGTTGCTGGGCGAGGAAGATCCGGAACACCGCGGCTTCGAGCTCGGGGGAGCGCTCCAGCTCGGTGACACCGTAGTGCCTGAGCGCCTTGGCGAGCTTGGCCTGGAACGCCTCCGGCAGCCTGGCCCGCTCGACGTCGAGGCTCTGCAGGTAGGTGTGGAAGTACTCGCGGGCGCTGTACACGTGGCCGTCACCGCCGCCGTCCTCGCCCGCCGGCCGGTTGCGGCTCAGCTCGGCGAGGTCGGCGAACACGTCGATGAGTTCGAGCTCCTCGGCCAGCGGCCGGTGGCCGTTCTCGGTGGCCGCCCGGCGCGCGGCGAGGTAGTCGTCGAGCACCCGGCGTTCGTCGTGCGGGTCGACGTCGAAGCCCAGCAGCAGGCTGCGCAGGTCCTCCTGGCCGCGCGTGGTGCGCTCCCACACCGGAATCTTCCCGGGCGTGGCGGGCAGGTCCAGCTCGACGGACTCGGTGGCCGAGGTGTCCTCGGCTGCGGTGTCGTCGTCGGCGAGCGGCTCCAGCCACAGTAGCGGTGCACCGGTCTCCACCTGGCTGCCCACGGACACGACGCATTCCTTCAGCCGCGCCTTGAACGGCGCCCGCAGCACCGTCTCCATCTTCATGCTCTCCAGCACCAGCACCGGCGCGCCCGCCTCGACCTCGGCGCCGACCTTCAGCGGCGTGGCGACGACCAGCGCGGGCGCGGGCGAGCGGACGACGCCGCCCTCGTCGCGGCTGACCCGGTGCGTCACGCCCTCCACCTCGACCAGGTGGATCGGCCCGTGCGTGTCGGTGAGCAGGCGGTACCGGGTGCCGTTGACGACGATCCGCCCGGTGTGCCGGTCGAAGCGGTCGAGCTCGACGTCGGCGGTGCGGACGTCGCCACCTGCTTCGACGCCGACGCGGAACCGATGCGCACCGACCCGTGCGACGCGCACGCGGTAGCCGACGCCACGAAGTTTGAGGTCCAGTGGCCGGCCGCTCTCGTGCTGCACCTGCGGGCGTCCGCCGAACGCCGTCGACAGCAGCCGCTGCCGCTCGACGCGTTCCTCCTCCTCGTACGCCTCGATGGCGGCGGCCGCCAGCGCGATGGCGGAGTGCCGGTGCGAGACGAGCCTGCCCTCGCCGCGGACGCGGTCGATCCAGCCGGTGTCCGCGCTGGCGTCGATCACCTCGGGCTGGTCGAGCAGGTCGAGCACGAAGCTCTTGTTCGTCGCGCCGCCCTCGATGATCACCGTGGTCTGCGCCATCGCCCGGCGCAGCCTGCCGAGCGCCTCGTCGCGGTCGCGGCCGTAGGCGATGATCTTCGCGATCATCGAGTCGAAGTCGGCGGGGATGGTGTCGCCCTCGCTGACGCCGGTGTCCACGCGGATGCCCGGCCCGGCGGGCAGGTCCAGCCGCGCGATGCGGCCCGGGGAGGGCGCGAAGTCGCGGTCGGGGTCTTCGGCGTTCAGCCGGGCCTCGATGGCGTGCCCGCGCTCCACCGGCGGCTCGCCTTCGAGCCTGCCGCCGGATGCCACCCGCAGTTGTGCCTTGACCAGGTCGAACCCGGTGGTGGACTCGGTGATCGGATGCTCGACCTGCAGGCGGGTGTTGACCTCGAGGAACGCGAACATCTTGTCGCCGGGGTGGTAGAGGAACTCGACGGTCGCCGCGCCGCGGTAACCGACCGCGACGGCCAGCCGTTCGGCCGACGCCTTGAGCTCGGCTGTCTGCACAGGGCTGAGCACCGGCGATGCCGACTCCTCGATGACCTTCTGGTTGCGCCGCTGCACCGAGCAGTCGCGGACGCCGAGCGCCCACGCGGTGCCCTCGCCGTCAGCGATCACCTGGACCTCGACGTGCCGGGCACCGGTGACCAGGCGTTCCAGGAACACGATGCCGCTGCCGAACGCCCGCGCGGCCTCCTGGCTGGTGCGCTCGTAGGCGTCGGCGAGCTCGGCCTCGTTCGTGATCACGCGGATGCCGCGCCCGCCGCCGCCCGCGGTCGCCTTCAGCATCAGCGGGTAGCCGATCTCGGCCGCCGCCGCCAGGGCGGCGTCCAGGGTCTCGACCGCACCGCGACTCCACGGTGCGACCGGCACGCCGACCTCCTCGGCGATCAGCTTCGCGCCGATCTTGTCGCCGAGCTTGCGCATGGCCTCGGCGCTCGGTCCGACGAAGGTGACTCCAACCTTCTCGCACAGCTCCGCGAACGCCGGGTCCTCTGCGACGAAGCCCCAGCCCACCCATGCGGCGTCGGCCCCGGTCTCCACCAACGCACGCTCCAGCACCTTCAGGTCGAGGTACGGGCGCGCGGACGCGGGACCGAGATCGTAGGACAGGTCCGCTTCGCGGACGAAGGTGGCCGTGCGGTCGACGTCGGTGTGCAGGGCGACGGTCTCGACCCGTGTCCCGCTCTCCGCGGCGATGTCCCGTACGGCGTGGATGAGCCGCATAGCGGCCTCACCACGATTGACGATGGCGACACGACTGAACACCCGACCGAGCCTTCCTGTAGACCAACGATGTGCGCGCCGTGACACGGCGGCCCCCCGGCAGTGTTCACCCTTCCGTCTACCAGCTGGTAACGCCATGTCGCAGACAGCGCACGCTACACGGCTCCAGTTGTAGAAACCGATCAAAAGCCGTGGGCCGCCCGAGCCTGACCGGGCATGCGCGAGCGGAGTGGCGGCACGCTTCGCCGCACTTCGACTGGGACACGAAACAGGACCGGTACATGCCGGCCGGGGTCGCTGAGGACGCGGCTGAGCAGTGAGTCGTTTTCCGCCACCAGCTCGGATCCGTCTTCTCCCAGGCTCACCCGCTCAGTGGACTCATCTGCTATGCCCTTTGTCGGTGGTGGGCTCACCTTTCTTGTGCGGCAAGGCGGGAGAAAGTGCATTTTCGCGGTTTCGACAGACACCAAGTCTACCCAAAATTGTGACAAAACCCCCTGTAGTCTCTCGCCGTGACCACAGAGATCGCCGCCAAGCTGGGTGGACGTTCCTGGACGGCTCTGATCGTGCTCGGCTTCGCCGGGCAGGTGGCATGGACCGTCGAGAACATGTACCTGAACGTGTTCCTCTACGACACCGTCAGCGACGACCCCGGCGCCATCGCCACCATGGTCGCCGCCAGCGCGGCGACCGCGACGGTGGCCACCCTGCTGGTCGGCGCGCTCTCCGACCGGGCGGGACGCCGCCGCTCCTTCATCGCCGCCGGATACGTGCTGTGGGGGCTGGCCACGGCGGCCTTCGGCTTCGTCACCGTCGACGCGGTCGCGGCCGTCGCCCCGGCGGCCGGAGCCGTCACGGCCACGGTGGTCGCGGTCATCGCGCTGGACTGCGTGATGTCGTTCCTCGGCGCCGGGGCGAACGACGCGGCCTTCCAGGCGTGGGTGACCGATGTGACCCGCCCGGCGAACCGGGGCCGGGTGGAGTCGGTGCTGGCGATCATGCCGCTGGTGTCGATGCTGGCCGTCTTCGGCGGGTTCGACTCGCTGACCCGCGCGGGGGAGTGGCGGCTGTTCTTTGTGCTCATCGGGGCGATCATCGTCGTGGTCGGAGCCGTCTCCTGGGTGCTCGTGCGCGACCGCCCGGACCCGGTACGCCAGGAGGGCGCCTACCTGGCCTCACTCGTGCACGGGCTGCGGCCGAGCGCGGTACGGGCCAACCCCGTCCTCTACCTGGCCCTGGCCGCGTGGACGATCTGGGGGATCTCCACCCAGGTCTTCCTGCCCTACCTGATCATCTACCTGCAGCGATACCTGAACATCGAGGGGTACGCGATCGTCCTGGCCGTGGTGCTGACCGGCTCCTCGGCGGTCAGCGTCGCGTGCGGGCCGCTCATCGACCGGGTGGGCAAGGTGCGCTTCCTGCCGCCCGCGATCGCCGTGTACGGCACGGGTCTGCTGCTGATGTCCGTCGCGACCGGGATGATCCCGGTGATCGCCGCCGGGCTCGTCATGATGTCCGGGTTCATGCTGGTGCTCGCGCCCATCGCGGCGATCGTCCGCGACCACTCGCCGCCGGACCGCGCCGGTCACGTCCAGGGACTGCGGATGGTCTTCGCGATTCTCGTCCCCATGATCGTCGGTCCCTTCCTGGGCGCCGCCGTGATCAAGGGGGCCGACGCCTACTACGAGGAGCTCGGGGTGCTCAAACAAGTCCCCTCACCGGCCATCTTCCTGGCCGCCACGGTCGTGGTGGCGTTCATGGCCGTGCCGGTGCGGGCGCTGCGCCGCAGGGGGACCGCATGACCCTGCTGACCCGCTGGGGCGCGGCCCTCGACCCCGAGGCCGTGCTGCCGGAGTACCCCAGGCCGCAGCTCGTCCGCGACAGCTACCTCAACCTCAACGGCCGCTGGCGGTACGCCGTCTCCCCGGTCGAGCCCGAGGCCCCCGACGGCTACGACGGCTACGACGGTGACATCGTCGTGCCGTTCTCCCCCGAGGCTCCGCTGTCCGGCGTCGGGCGGCAACTCCTGCCAGGGCAGACGCTGTGGTACCGGCGCGCGCTCACCCTGCCCGACGGGTTCGCCGTCCCGGGCGGGCGGGTGCTGCTGCACTTCGGCGCGGTCGACCAGACCTGCCGGGTGCTGCTCAACGGGGTCGAGGTGGGCACGCACACCGGCGGCTACCTGCCGTTCGCCTGCGACATCACCGACACCCTGCGCGAGGGCCCTAACACGCTGGTCGTGGCCGTGCGGGACGACTCCGACACCGGGCACCACTCGCGCGGCAAGCAAAAGCTGCGCCGGGGCGGCATCTGGTACACCGCCCAGTCGGGCATCTGGCAGACCGTGTGGGCCGAGTGCGTGCCCGCCGTACACGTGGAGCGGCTCACGCTCGTCCCGCACCTGGACGCCTCGTGCGTCGAGGTGACGGTGCACGCCGCCTCGGGGCGGGCCGCCGTCGATATCCTCGCCGACGGCGAGGTGGTCGCGTCCGCCGAGGCGGACGCGGGCGTGCCGGTGCGGATCTCGATCCCGGACGTCCGCCCGTGGAGTCCCGAGGACCCGTATCTGTACGACGTGTCGGTGCGTCTCGGGGCCGACGGCGTACGCGGCTACGTCGGCATGCGCTCCTTCGGTGTCGGGCGCGACGCGGACGGCGTGCCCAGGCTGCTGCTCAACGGACGCCCCTACTTCCACGCCGGGGTCCTGGACCAGGGCTACTGGCCCGACGGCCTGTACACGCCGCCCTCCGACGAGGCCATGGTCCACGACATCGAGACCATGAAGCGGCTCGGCTTCAACATGCTGCGCAAGCACATCAAGATCGAGCCGATGCGTTGGTACCACCACTGCGACCGGCTCGGCATGCTCGTCTGGCAGGACATGGTGAACGGCGGCGGCCGCTATCACCCGCTGGTGATCACCGCGCCGGTGCTGACACCGCTGCGCCTCGACGACCGCCACCACCGGTGGTTCGGGCGCGGCGACGCCGAGGGCCGTGAGCGGTTCGCAGCCGAGCTGCGGGAGACCGTCGAGCTGCTGCGCAACGTGGTGGGCCTGGCCGTTTGGGTGCCGTTCAACGAGGGCTGGGGCCAGTTCGACGCGGCGGGCGCCGCCGGGGAGCTCGCCGCGCTCGACCCCACCCGGACGGTCGACCACGCGAGCGGGTGGCACGACCAGGGCGCGGGCGACCTGCGGAGCCTGCACGTGTACTTCCGCCGTTTCCGCCCGCCCGCCGGACGCGACGGGCGGGCGCTGGTCCTGTCGGAGTACGGCGGCTACTCGCTGCGCGTCGAGGGCCACACCTTCAACGACCGCGAGTTCGGCTACCGCAGATGCCGTACGCCGGCGCAGCTCGGCGGCGCGTTCGCCCGGCTGCACTACCGGCAGATCGTGCCCGCCGTGCCGCGCGGCCTGAGCGCGACCGTCTACACCCAGCTCTCCGACGTCGAGGACGAGCTGAACGGCCTGCTCACCTACGACCGCGAGGTGCTCAAACTCCCCGCCGAACTGGTGCGGACCGTCAACGGGCGGCTCCGGCTGGGCTGAACCCCGCCGGCGCCGGACGGCCGTCCCGGCCGGTCCCATCGGGCGGGCGGCATGGCCGGGCCGGTCCTCACCAGCGCTGGCGGGCCTCCTCGGCCCAGCCGACCAGACCGTCGAGGTCGACCCATTCGCCCTCGTCGGTCCGGGCGCGGCCGGAGAAGTGGCCGAAGCACTGGTGGGTCTCGCTGCCCACCACGCCCAGCTCGGTGCGCGAGATCTTCTCGTGGAACGGGTGGAAGACCACCTCCACCCCGGGACCGGTCATCCGCCAGGGCCGCATCCAGTCGCGCCGGTCGTACACCCAGGCCAGCTCATCGCCGATCTTGTGCATCCGCCCGTCGACGAACAGCGCGTTCTCCGTCGAGCGGGTGCCGTCGGTCCACTTGCCGCCGAGCTGGATCGCCCGCCCCGGCGCGCTGCCCGCCGCCCAGTTCCAGGTGATCGAGTACGGCCAGCGGCCCCGTCCGTGGTCGAGCACCGCGAAGGAGGTCGCCTCGTCGAGGACGTGCCGGTTCCCCCCGACGGTCAGCGTGCCGCGCACCGGCCTGCCGACGTCTTTGACCGTGTACTGGAACCTCCGGGCGCTCCACGGGACGACCACGCCGAGCGACTCGTGCCCCTCCGGCAGCGGCACCTCCACGTCGAGCCGCACCCCGGGCACGGCGGCCCGCAGCGAGGTGCCCTCGGGGCGCTGGTCGATGTCGATGCGCAGGCCCGGACCGCGTACCGACGTCCGGCCCGCGCCGCTGCGGTCCGGTAGCACCGCGCCGCGCGCCAGCGGCACGACCACGTCCTTGGTGATCTCCGCGCCGGTCGCGCGGTCGAGCACGTAGACGCCGTGCACGCCCGCGTAGTCGAGCGACGAGGCCACCAGCCCGACGATGTGGCCGGGGGTGACGATGCCCCAGTACTCCCAGCGTTTGGTCCTGCCCCAGCCGCGCAGGTTCGCGCGGTGCAGCGGGCGCCTGCTCCAGCCGACCGCGTCGGGGTTGAGGCGTCCGTCGGGCAGGCACAGATCGACGGGGGCGGTGATCTCCCGCTCGTGGGTCGGCATAGCCAGAGGGTAGTGGCGCACGGCCGGGGCTCCCATCCCGGGGCGGGCGTACGCCGCTCCGGAGCGGGGGCGCGGGGCACGCGGCGCGCGGGCACCACCGGTGCGGCCTCCCCGTCGGACCGGCCCGTGGCCGGTCGTCCGCCGAAGGGCCACCGTGAGGCTCGGCGTAGGTCCTGATGGGGTGGATCTCTCGGGACGGCTGGGCGGCCTGGGCCAGCAGCCAGGCGGGGGAGTAGCCGCCGCCTCGGTGGGCGACAGGGGAGAGCTGTGGTCTGGGGAACCTCTCCTGGCCCGCATCGATGCCTACCCGATGCGGTGGTCGTGCAACGAGTACAAGCGGCTACGGAGCCGAAAGAAGGCCCGGCCCGGCGGAAGAGGGTCGAGCACGGCCGCGATTCCGGTCAGCCGGTCCTGGTGGCGAATGGGCCGCCGGCGCCGAACGCGAGCCGCGCGAAGTTCTCGCCGATGCGGCGGTGTCCTGCGGGGCCAGGGTGGACCTCGTCGGGCAGCGGCAGTTCGGCGTAGTCCGTCTCGCCGTAAAGGTCGCGGCCGTCGAGGTAGTGCAGGTTCGGGTCGTCAGCCGCCCGCTGTTCGACGATCCGGGCGAGTTCGTCGCGGATGACGTTGAGCGTCAGACGCCCGGCGGCGCGTTCGGCCGGGTCGCCCGTGGCCTTGAACCGCAAGGTCCCGCCGTCGAAGTCGGGCGCGAGGGGGCCGGGGGTGTCCTCCTGGACCGGGCACAGGATGGAGGACACGACCAGCAGCGGCGTGGTCGGATGCCCCTCGCGGATGGTGTCGAGGAAGCCATGGGCCGCAGGGGTGAAAGCGCGCAGGCGCATCACGTCGGTGTTGACGACATTGATGCCGATCTTGATGCTGATCAGGTCCGCAGGGGTGTCCCGCATCGCGCGGGCGGTGAACGGGTCGAGCAGCGCGCTGCCGCCGAATCCCAGATTGACCAGTTCCACTCCGCCCTGGGCGGCGGCCAGGGCCGGCCAGATGGCGGTCGGGTGGGTGGCGTTCGAGCCGTGGCTGATGGAACTGCCGTGGTGCAGCCACACCCTGCGCCCACTGTCCGGCGCCGGCTCGACCGGGGCGTCGGTGCGCAGGGCGATCAGCTCGGTGATCTCGGTATGAGGAAGCCAGATCTCGACGTCCTTGTCACGCGCGGGCAGACCGGTGAACCGGGCGGTGCCGTGAGGCCCTTCACGCAGTTCGACGGACTGGGTGGCCATGTCGATCGTGCGGACCTTGCCGCCGGTCACCGCGGCCTGGGCAGCGAGACGGCCGTCGACCAGCAGGTCGTATACGCCGTCCGCCGGGGTCGGGAGACCTCGGTAGGCCCTCTTGGTGGGCAGCGTGTCCAGTTCGATGATGGTGGCCCGGGTGCGGAAGGCCAACCGCACGCCGGACGACTGGGCCTCGGCCACGGCCAGTTGGTCGTCAGGGATCTGCCGACGAGCCCGAGCGGGCAGCCGGTGCGGCAGCAGGCCGTGCGCCGTGCGTTCCACGTCGAGGACGCCGCGCAGGATGTCCGCGGTGACGGGTGTGGTGATCCAGTCGTGCTCGGTGTTCATTGCCTCAGCCTGTTGATCAAGATTTTCGGATTGTTCGGATGCGCCGGTGCGCGGCGCGGCCCCCTGACGGTCAGGGTGCGGTCCAGTTCCGCAGCAGGGCGTCCAGGGAATCCACGATCCAGGACCAGGATTCCTGCGGATCGACTGCGGTATGGCTGAAGCCTCCGCCCATCTCCAGGCTGACGTAGCCATGGAAGACGCTGCCCAGCATCCGGACCGCGTGCGTCTGGTCCGGCTCCGTCAGGTCGTAGCCGCGCAGGATCGCCCGTGTCATCTGCGCATGCCTGACACCGGCGCTGGCGGCCGCCGTCTTGGGGTCGAGCCTGAGCTGGGCGGCGGCGTAGCGGCCGGGGTGCTCCCGGGCGTAGTCGCGGTAGACGTTCGCGAAGGCGGCCAGGGCGTCCTTGCCGGCGCGCCCGGCCAGGGCGGCGGCGACCCGGTCGGCGAGTTCCTCCAGGGCGAACAGGGCGATCCTGGTCTTGAGGTCCTGGGAGTTCTTCAGGTGCGAGTACAGACTCGCGACCTTGACGTCGAACCGCCGGGCGAGCGCCGAGACGGTCACCTGATCGAAGCCGACCTCGTCGGCCAGTTCCGCCCCCGCCCGGGTCAGGCGTTCCGTGGTCAGCCCTGCTCGAACCATAACCTTCCTCCTATCTGGCGACACCCATTATGCATTTGCCTAATGGCTTTAGGCAAATTAGCCTGCCGTTCACGAAGCCGCCGACTGAGCAGGAGATCCGTACCGCGTTCGTGAACCGCACCAAGGGCGGAGCGAAGCGCCTGAGTGACCATCTGAAGCCGCTCGCCAAGTTCCCCCGCGATCCCGCACCGCGATCGTTCCACCAGCCTGTGCTCGCGCTCACCCACGACGTCAAGCCGGGCGAGGAGCCGGACTACATCCCCCGCCTCACGCGGGTGCTCCGGCTCAGCACGGCGACGGGCTACCGGCTCACCGTCCCCGGCGCGGCACACCTCACCTTCACCGACGCCCCGCTCTACCTGCCGCCCCTGCCCGCGCTCGTCGGCTCCCTAGGCCGAACCGCCGGGCCGCGGCTCACCGCGGCGGCCACCGCCGCCTTCCTGGACGCCACACTCCGCGGCAAACCTGGCGACCTGGCCGCGGCCCTATCCAGGTACGGTCACCTGACCGTCCAGTAGGAGCGGCGCCGTCGGCTGAGGCGGCTCGGGGACACCGATGGTCCAGAACTCCCGAAGCCCCGGCGAGGGGCAAGGCAGGGGATCGTTGCGGTCAGCCAGTGGGCAGTCCGACGCGAGCGGTCTGAGCGCCGGCCTCGAGTTGTGGGCGCGGGCGTGGCGGATCTGCTCGGCAGGGGTTTCCCCCCGGTCCACGAGCACCCCGCGGGTCGAGCGGCACGAGGACCGCTCGATGGTGATGCTGACTCGACGCGCCATGATCGAGGCGCTCCTCAGTTATTAATCTACATTGTAAAGGCGTCCGCTTGGTTTCATGATAAAAGTCCACAACGACATACCGCCGAGGTGGCGACAGGCCTTTCCGGAGTACCGCAGGCCGATGCTTTCGCCTTTGACCCTCCCGGTGGCGGCTGGAGCACCTGCAGCGCACTACTGGCCGCGCCGCCACAGCGTGACCAGGACCTGTATCGCGTGTGAGATGGAACGAGTGAGGTCTTCGGTAGGTGGTCCCAGTGGTAACGACGCGGGAAACAACGGATACGCAGGTCAGAGCTCCTTAAGGGAGC
>NZ_JBEXGU010000114.1:0-30538 GCF_040607515.1 Streptosporangium sp. NPDC005286
GCCGCCGGGAGGGGCGTCCCTCCCGGCGGCACCGGCGCTGTCTTCCCGCTCCTGCTACGGGTTGACGTTGATCGTGAAGGTCGACGTCGTGTTCTTGATGTTCTGGAAGTTGTTGCTCATCTGGAGGTTGTTGAACGTGGCCGAGCCGACCGCCGGGCCCTGGCCGGGCTCGGGCATCTCGTTGGCCCAGATGGCCCAGCCGGACTTGGCGTCGAAGGCGTCGCCGCTCTTCTTGGCGCCCGTGATCGAGACGTTCGTGAACACGGTGTCCTTGACCGGGAACTGCGGCTGGCCCCCGACGTAGTTCGTCTGGAACATGATGCCGCCGTAGGTCGGGTCCACGATGTCCACGTTGCTGACGCGGATGCCCTGGAAGACCTTGGAGGCGGAGAAGACCCAGATCGCCGGGAAGACCTGCTGTCCCCAGAAATGACCGCCGGCGCGGACGATCGAGATGTTCTCGAACCGGGTGGGTGGGCTGGCGCCGAAGCCGTTCATCGGGTAACCGAAGTCCAGCGAGCTGATCGTGATGCCGGAGTAGACCAGCGTGTCGGCGATGTAGATGTTCCTGAAGACGTTGTCGTACCCGCCGTAGACCGCGACGCCGGCGGCCCGCCAGGTCAGGATGGACGTCAGGTTCTCGTAGACATTGCCCCTCATGTCGGCGCCGCCGGCGTCGATGGCCGAGAACAGCGCGAAGCTGTCGTCACCGGTGGCACGGGCCTCGTTGTTGCTGACGAGGTTGTCGGTGCTGCCGTTGGTCATGTTGATGCCGTCGGCGAACATGTTGCGGATGCGGGAGTTCTTGATCGTCACGCGGTCGGTGTTGGCGCCCCAGTAGAGGCAGACCATGTGCTCGTTCCAGATGTTGTCGATCACCACGTCCGCGACGTTGGCGAAGTCGAACACCTTGCCCGGGCCGTCGATGCGCGAGGTGTAGTTGCCGAAGTAGGCGAAGTTGGCGAAGGACGAGCCGTTCGCGGTTCCCTCGGCGCGGAACCCGATGTCGGTGTTGTCCTGGTTCGACGGCGCGCGGAACTGGGTGTACCAGGGGCCGGCACCGACCACCTTGACCGCCTTGCCGTAGACCTGGAACTTGCTCGCCGTCTGGTAGGTGCCCGGCGGCAGGTAGACGCCGACGAGGGTGCCGGTGTTGTCCATCCGCACCTTGTCGAGCGCGTTCTGCACGTCCTGGTGGGTGAATCCAGCCGGAACCGTGTACCTGGCGGGGTCGGGGTTGGCGATCGGCGACACCTGTTCGGTGTTGATGAAGTCGATCGCGTACGTCGTGGTGTTGGCGGGGTCCTTCTGCAGCTTGATCTTGCTGCCGGCCGGGACGGTGGTCCCGAGCATCATGCTGGCCTCGTCGTAGATGTGACGCGGCGTGCCGGCACCCGGCGAGTTGCCCGGGCTCGCCTCCGCGCCGTACAGCCAGGCGTACTTGGACGTCAGGTTGATGGCCTTGAGGAAGGTGCCGTCGACGTAGACGTTGAGCGTCGAGTCGATGCCGCCGCCGCCCGCCGAGTCGGGGATGGAGAAGCGGGTGACGAGGGTGTTGGTGCTGGCCTTGGTGGTGAACTCGACGTAGCTGCCCGTCGTGTTCAGCGTCACCGCCCTGCGGCCGGACGCCTCACCCGCCAGGGTGCCGATGTCTCGGCTCGGGCCGACCACGGCCGCCCCGCCGCCGACGACGGCGTCCTCGGCCTCGTACATGTCGTACGGCATGTTGGCGCCGCGGCCGACGAAGAACGGCTGGGTGACGGTGTTGTTGGCCCGCTTGACCGGCAGTTCGTTGGCGTCGTCGGCGAGGACCGTCTTGACGGTGAACTTGCCGTTGGCCGCCGTCCAGGTGCCCAGGTTCACCGGGCCGGTGGTGGCGCCCGCGGCGATCACACCGGTGTGGGAGCCGGTCAGCGTGCGGACCACGGTCCCCGCCTCGTTGGCGACGGTCAGCGTGATGCCGTGGGCGCCGCCCGCGGAGGCCACGGTGCCCTGGTTCTTGATCGTCACGGAGAAGGTGACGACGTTGCCGTTCGCCGGGTTGCTCGGGGTCCAGCTGGTCGTCGCGACCAGGTCGGAGGTGTCGACGGGCCTGACCACGAGCGGGGAGGCGCTGGAGAAGTCGTTGTTCGACTCGTTCTGCTCGATGACGCTGTTGGCCTCGTCGACCTTGGCGCTCAGCGGGTAGCTGCCGGCGTCACGGGCGCCGATGCCGGCCGAGACGGTGGCGGAGGCCCCCGCGGCCAGCGCGGCGACCGGGGCGGTGCCGACCTTGGTGGTGCCCAGGTAGAAGTTGACGTCCGTCGCGCCGGCGGCCGCGTTGCCGTTGTTCTTGACCGTGGCCGACAGCGTGATCGCGTCGGTCTCGATCGGGGAGGCGGGGGACGCCGTCAGGCCGGTGATCGTCAGGTCCGGGTTCGGCGCCGGGGTGCCGATGACCTGGAACTCGGCGACCTGACCGGCGGGGGCGCCGGTATTGGAAGTGATCTTGAGCTGGACGTCGGCGTAGGAGCCGCCGACCGGGATCGTCACCGTGTTGCCGGAGGCGGGATTGAAGGTGTAGTTCGCCGCCGCCGCCAGGCTGGTGAAGGAGGTCGAGCTCTGCTCACGCCCGAGAACCTGGATGTTCTGGGTACGCGTCGCCCAGACGTTGTCGGGGTTCAGCTTCAGCACGACCGAGTTGAGGGTGGCGTTCGCGCCCAGGCTGACGGTCAGCGTGTTGGGGTAGCTGCCGCCGTTGCCCTCCCAGTAGGTCGCCGTGTTGTTGTCGTTGGCGTTGGCGGCCACGAAGGTGAAGACCGAGGAGGAGGCGGTGATCGCCTTGCCGACGGCCAGGTTGGAGCCGCCACCGGTGCTGCCGGTACGGGTGACGGTGTTGCTGTTGCCGGACTCGTTGTTCGCCGCGTCCCTGGCCTTGACGTAGTAGGACACCGTCGCGGTGGCCGGCTGGGTGTCGGTGTAGGTCAGGACATTGCCCGCCACGCTGGCGCGCAGGACGTTGTTGGCGTAGATGTCGTACCCGGTCACGCCCACGTTGTCGGACGAGGCGTTCCAGGTCAGCCTGATCTGGCCGGAGCCGGGCTCGGTGTAGGCCAGGTTCGACGGCGTGGTCGGCGGCGACGTGTCACCGCCGGAGCCGGTGGGTCCGTACACCTCGAACTCGGAGACCTGGCCGGCCGGCCAGCCCGTGTTGGCGGTGATGTTCAGCCGGAGGTAGCGGGCGGTGGTCGCGGCGAAGTTGATCGTCACCGTGTTGCCGGTCGCCGGGTTGAAGGTGTAGCCGGCGGAGCCGACGATGGTGGAGGTGGGCGAGGCGCTCGTGCCCGCCAGCACCGACAGGGTCTGCGTCCTGGTGGCCCAGGCCGCCGCCGGGGGCAGCTTCAGGATGATCTGGTCCACGTTGGTGACGGCTCCGAGATCCACCTGGAGCCACTGCGGGAAGGCGTTGTTGCTGCTCTCCCAGTAGGTGTTGGCATTGCCGTCGGTGACGTTGGCCGCGCCGTAGGGGGCGGTGGTGCTGCTTGACGAGGTCGCCTTACCCACCGCGAGGTTGGGGCCGGCCGCCGCGGCGGGTGAGACCGCCCCGGCCAGGACGAGCAGGCTGGTCGCGGCCATCGCCGCCACCAGCCTTAACGCCAGGTACTGCTTTCTCATCGCGTTCCTCTATCTCTCGGCTGGAACGACAGGGTCGGATGGGAGGCCGGGGCCTCCGCCGTGCGGCGCGAGGCGCGCGCGGGCGCCTCGCTCACGAGACGCGGACTCGGAGTCGTGACATCCGGCGGGCGGGCCGACCGGTGTGACCTGCGATGGGGCGGTCCGCGAAACTCGTCTCGTTCGTCGCTGGGGGGTGCTGGTCGCCGGGTGCGCCCATGCGACGCCGGGAACGACGTCACCTGGGGGCTCTTCCGGAGGGATACGACGGATGTGTGGCGCGGCACATCACTACCGGAAGTTGCGGGGAAGAGAGAAAATTTAACAGGACTTTGCAATATTCTTGCATCGCGTTGGCCAAAGGTTACATACGTGCTACGGCCGCGTCAACGGGTCGAGAAGGACGGCTTACTTCGCCTTACAGCCCCGAGTGCGATCCCTTGCCCCCGGGCCCGCAGGTCCCCTCAAACCGGTGCGAGGGAACGCCCGCGGGCCTCGGGGCACGGGGAGAAGCCGGCACCACGAAACCGGCACGGCGAAACCGGGCGGCGAGCTTGGCGCGGGAGACACGCGGGAGACACATCGGGCAGGCACGGCGGGGAAGGCGGAGCCGCCCCCAGGACCGGATTCCGATGCGTGGATGCCGGACGTGGCCCGCCCTGCCGGAAACCCGTCCCACCCGGCGAGCGGGGCCGGGAACTCGTCCGGGATGCCCGGCCGTCCGAAAGATCGCGGAACAACGAAAGAGCCCGGCGGTTGATGTCAACCGCCGGGCTCTGACCTGTGTCTTGCTAGTGTGGGCGATACTGGGATCGAACCAGTGACCTCTTCGGTGTGAACGAAGCGCTCTCCCGCTGAGCTAATCGCCCGCCCTGTCCGACCCCTCGCGGTGCCGACGTGGAAAACCATACAGCAATCCGGGAGCGCCCGCGAAGCGGTGTCCGCCACTAAATTTGATCTTGAGAGATGACGCACTCGGGAGGCAAAGCTCTGAGGATGCATCCGACGGGGGGCTACGGTGTCATAGCATCATCCTGATCCATAGAAGCACCGAACGACCCGGGCTCGACCCGAATCACCCGAGACGCCCCGCCAGGGAGTCGACGGTGACCAAAACGAGACGCAAAACCCTTGCAAATACGGCCCTGTTGGTGATGTTTAGCCCGGTAGATGCCCAAATGTCGCGCTGTGATGTGCGTTACAGAAGGGCGTAGAGGCGGAATCTTTCCTACAGGTTTCTTTGTTCCGCGTGATGGCTCATGCGGAGCGAAGTCCGCTTGAAAGCAGTGAAAGCCCCGAAGAGGGGACCGACGACGAAAAGGTTTGGCTGACGATGAACAGCGCCACCGTCTCTGCCGAGCTAGGCCTTCGGCTTGTGGTCCCCGACCGTACCACCGTCCCCCTGCTTGCCGGACTCAGCTACACGGCCGACGATCCTTACGCGATCAGAATGGCCTTCCACGTGGGGAACGACGAGCCGGTCGAGTGGATCTTCGCCCGCGAGTTGCTGACCGTCGGCATCGTGCGGCGGGTGGGCGACGGCGACGTGCAGGTGTGGCCGGCGCGCGCCGACGGCGAGCGCACGCTGCACATCAGCCTCACCTCGCCGTTCGGACAGGCGCTGTTCGAGGTGCCGCTGACTCCGCTCACGGAGTTCCTGCACCGGACGTACGAGCTGGTGCCCGCGGGTCGCGAGACCGACTTCATGGATCTGGACGCCGAGCTCAGCAACATGCTCTGGAGCTCCTGACCCGGCTCTCACCGCGCCCTTCGACGGAACCGCCGCCTACGCCGCGGGCTTGAGCAGGCGCCGCATCCGGGCGATCTCGATGCCCTGGCCCGAGACGACGTCCTTGGCGACGGCCAGCATGGCCCGGTCGGCGCCCTCGCGGAGCTGGAGCCCGGCCATCGTGACCGCCGCCTCGTGGTGAGCGATCATGAGGGTCAGGAAGAGCGTGTCGAAGGCCGCTCCCCTGGCCCCCCTGAGCCGGTTCATCTCCTCCAGCGTGACAGCGTGCTCGTCATGCCCCTCGTGCCCCTGCGGCGCCCGGCCGATCGCCTCCAGCCAGGACGTCATGGCCGCGATCTCCGGCCGCTGCGCCACGGTGATCCGCTCGGCGAGTTTCCGCAGGACCGGCGAGGACGACCTGGCCGGGACCAGCTCCGCCATCTCCAGTGCCTGCCGGTGATGCGGGATCATGCCCTCGGCGAACCTCACGTCGGCCGCCGTGACCCTGGCCTCGGACTCCCCGAGATGCTCGCCCGGCCGCGCCGTACGGCCCGCCTCGCCGGGGCCGCCCGGGATTATCACCGGCGCACCGGTCTCCGCGACGAGCGGTGCCGATCCTGGCTGTGCCGCCTCCGTGCATCCGCCAAGGACCGCTGTCGCCATGATCACCGCGATAACCTGACTCGGCATACGAATCCTCCGCATAGCTTCAATAATGGGGCAAGTGGACCGACGTAATGGGGGGCACCGTGCGATCGACCATGGCGTTCGGCCTGGCCGCGCTACTTCTTGTGGCCGGATGCGGGGCGGATCCAACGCCCCAGGCCCCACCGCCCGCGGCCGCCTCGGAGAAGAGCACGAGCGCCACTGAGAAACCGGCGGAATCCCCCTCCCCCGGGATCTCCGGGGACGGCACCCACAGCGACAACGTCACGCACCTGGCCAACGTGCCGCTCGGCGCCCCGCTCGACGGGCCCCAGGCCTGGGGCACCGACCTGGCCTTCCAGGGCGACTACGCGTTCGTCGGCAACTTCGACGGCTTCAGCGTCTTCGACATCTCCGATCCCTCACACCCCTCGGTGGTCAGCCGGGTGCTCTGCCCCGGCGAGCAGAACGACGTCTCGGTGAGCGGGAACCTGCTGTTCCTGTCGATCGACTCCGCCCGGGTCGGCCCGGAGTGCGACGCCCAGCGCGGCGAGCCGGAGTCGGACGGCTGGGAGGGCATCCGGATCTTCGACATCGCGGACAAGTCCCACCCCAGGTTCGTCTCGGCGGTCCGCACCGACTGCGGCTCGCACACCCACACCCTCGTCCCCGGCGGCGACGCGGGCCGCGTCTACCTCTACATCTCCTCCCCGGGCCCCGAGCCGCAGTCGACGACCTGCCCGGCGCCGCACAACAAGATCTCCGTGGTCGAGGTACCCGTCGAGGCCCCCGAGACCGCCAAGGTGATCTCGCAACCGGTGCTCTCCGACAAGCCCGGCGAGGGCGGCCTCGGCGGCTGCCACGACATCACGGCCTACCCCGAGAAGAACCTGGCCGCCGCGGCCTGCTTCGGCGACGGAGTCCTGCTGGACATCACCGACCGGGCCAACCCCAAGGTGCTCCAGCACGTGAGCGACCGGGAGAACTTCGCCATCTGGCACTCGGCGACGTTCAACAACGACGCCACCAAGGTCGTCTTCGGGGACGAGTTGGGCGGCGGCATGAGCGCGACCTGCGACTCCGGCACCCCGAAGACCAAGGGCGCCAGCGCCGTGTACGACCTCGGCAAGGACCTCAGGCTCACGCTCCGCGGCTACTTCAAGATCCCGAGGGAACAGACGTCCGACGAGAACTGCGTCGCGCACAACGGGTCGCTGCTACCCGTGCCGGGAAAGGACATCATGGTCCAGGCGTGGTACCAGGGCGGGGTGTCCGTCTGGGACTTCACCGACTCGGCCAGCCCCCGGGAGATCGGCTTCTTCGAGCGGGGCCCGGTTTCGGGAGTCGGCGGCTCGTGGTCGGCGTACTACTACAACGGCCACATCTACTCCAGTGACATCACCAGGGGCCTGGACGTGCTCCGCATCGACGACCCGCTGACCGATCCGGCGGCCAAGGTCAGGCTCAAGGAGCTGAACGCGCAGACCCAGGTGTCCTACTAGCCGGTCGGTGACCGCCGGACGACCGGCCTTCCGGCGGGGGCGTGCCCTCGCCGGAACCGGAGACCCGGAACCTCAGGGGTCGAGGTCGGCGGCGGAGCGCTCGGCGAAGACCTGCATGGCCTTGGCGGTGATCGGACCGGGCGCGGCGGGCAGCACGGTCTGGTCGACCGCGCGGATCGGCTGGATGTCACGGGTGGTGGAGGTCAGGAACGCCTCTTCCGCCTCGTACAGGGCCGAGAGCGGGACGTCCTCCTCGGCTCCCCCGCACCACTCCAGCGCGAGCGCGCGGGTGACCCCGGCCAGGCAGCCCGAGGCGAGCGTGGGGGTGACCAGCCGGCCGTCACGCACGATGAAGACGTTGCTGCCGGTGCCCTCGCAGAGGTCTCCCGCGGTGTTCTCGAAGATCGCCTCGCCGCCGCCGGCGGCCTTGGCGTAGAACAGCGCCCTGGCGTTGTCACCGTAGGAGGTGCTCTTCACCCCGGCGAGCGCGCCGCGCTCGTTGCGCGGCCAGGGCACGACCGTGACGTCGGCGGTGGCCGGGAACGGCTTCTGCTCGTCGACGATCACCACGGTCGTGCAGCCCGCCTCGCCCCGGTCCGAGCCGAGCGGCCCCGGGCCGCTGGTGTAGGTGACCCGGACGCGGCCGAGCCGCCACTGCGGGGCCTCGGCCAGGCAGGCACGGATCCCGTCGGCGATCGCGTCGGTGTCGGGGTCGGGCAGTTCCATGCGCCGCGCCGAGAGCGTGAGCCGGTCAAGGTGGCGGGTGAGCGCGAACGTGGTGCCGTTCACGCACTTGATGGTCTCGAACACCCCGTCCCCGACCATCAAACCATGATCGAAAACTGAAACGGTGGCCTGATCCGGAGAGACAAGTGCCCCGTTGAGCCATATAGGTACTTTCATGCGACTCCTTCTGAACCTTATGTTGATGCCAGAGCGACGAGCCGGGAGGCCTTCAACTCGGTCTCGTCCCATTCGCGGCGCGGGTCGCTCCCCCAGGTTATGCCCGCGCCCGTGCCGAAACGGATCTCGCCGGACGACAGCCAGAACGTGCGGATCCCCACGGCCAGCGACGCCCGCCGCCGGCCGGCGTCGACCCAGCCCACGGTCCCACAGTACGGCCCGCGCGGCTCGGGTTCGAGCTCATCGATGATACGCAGGGCGGAAGATTTCGGGGCCCCCGTCACCGACCCCGGCGGGAAGGTCGCGCCGAACAGCTCGGGCCACCCGCACCCCGGCGCGAGCCGCGCCCTGACCGTGGAGACCAGGTGCACGAGACCGGGATGCTCCTCCACCTCACACAGGGCGGGCACGCTCACCGAGCCGACCTCGGCGACCCTGCCCAGGTCGTTGCGGACGAGATCGACGATCATCACGTTCTCCGCGTAGTCCTTCTCCTGCAGGTCCTCCTCGGTGACTCCGGTCCCCTTGATCGGTCTGGACTCGACCACGTCGCCGTCCCTGGACAGGTAGAGCTCGGGAGAGGCCGACACGACGCTCAGTCCCGGCAGGCTCACCGTCGCGGCGTAGGGGGCGGGGTTGCCCTCCGCCAGCCGTACGGCCAGTGCCAGCGGGTCCGGTTCCCCTCCCGCGGGCAGCGGCGCGTTCAGCACCCGGCACAGATTGGCCTGGTAGACCTCGCCACGCTCGATGTACGAGCGGATGCGCCGCACGCCGTCCTCGTACGCGGCCCGATCCAGGGAGCTGCGCCACGACGACGGGTGCGGCCCGCGCCAGGGACCGCGCGGCACGGGCAGCGGGGCCTGACGGACGTCGTCGAACCTGGCGCACGTCACCTTGCCCTCGTAGTCGACCACGACGGCCCACCATCCCTCGCCGTCCAAGGCGGTCAGGTCGGTGGTGATGTCTCGGAGCCCCGTGGCCAGATATCCGGTGACATGCGCAAAAGAGTCATGCACTTCCCTATTGTCTCGCCTGTACGGCCAGCAGGCGCACCAGGGTGCGGGCCGCGGGCAGCGGGACCGGCGGCAGGGCCGCGTAAACGGTCCTGCGGGGGGCGAGCTCGCCGAGAGAGCGGAGCACCAGATCGGGCGGTACGGCGTGCGCGGCGATGGCGGGCACCAGCGTGATGCCGAGCCCGGCCGCGACGAACCCGAACTTGCCCGTCCACTCGCTGATCCTGACCGAGGCACGGGGGGTGAACCCGGCCCTTGCACAGGCCGCGGCGAGGGCGGTGGCCCGGCCCGGCGGAGGGGCCTCGATCCAGGTCTCCTCCCGCAGCTCGCGCAGGTCGACGATCTCCTCTCCGGCCAGCCGGTGGTCACGGCGGAGCGCGACGAACAGCTCGTCGTCGGCCAGCTCGACCATCTCCACCTCCTCCTCGCGGGGCAGCTCGGAGGGGTAGTCACTGACCACCGCGACGTCCAGGCCGCCTTCTCCCATGCGGCGCAGCAGGCTCCGGCTGGGCCCCTCGATCGGGACGAGTTCGACCTCGGGGAACTGCTCGCGGAACTCGCGCAGGGCACCCGGCACGAGCACGACGTTGGCGGTGGCGAACGCGCCCACCCGCAGCCGCCCCCGGTAGCCGCCGTGGATGCCGGCCAGCTCCTCCTCCGCCCTGGTCAGCCGGTTCAGCACGACCTGGGCGTGGTGGTGCAGCGCCTCACCGGCGGGCGTCAGCCGCACACCGCGCGCCAGCCGCTCGAACAACGGGCCGCCCGCGCGGTGTTCGAGCGCGGCGATGCGCCGGGAGACCGCCGACTGGGTGTAGCTGAGCCTGGCGGCCGCCGCGGTGAAAGAACCGGTGCGGACCACGGTGTCCAGCAGGCGGAGCCCTTCGATGTCGAACACATTCCTCCTCTGCATGGCTTATATGCAATCTAGTCGCTGGTGGAATGCCTCGCCGGTTCCATACCGTGAGGCGCATGATTTCCTTTCTTGGTCTGGGGCGCATGGGCACCCCGATGGCCCGGCGGCTCGTGGCGGCCGGGTACGAGGTGACGGTGTGGAACCGCACCCCCCGCGCGATCGAGGGAGCCACCGTGGCGACCTCGCCGGCGAGGGCCGTGGCGGGCGCGGAACTGGTGATCACGATGCTCGGTGACCCGGCGGCGGTGCGGCGGGTGCTCTCGGACGCGGCGCCGGGGCTGCGGGCGGGCAGCGTGGTCGCGGAAATGTCCACGATCGGGCCCGAGGCGGTGGCCGGGCTCCGTGACCTGCTTCCCCGCGGGGTGGGGCTGGTCGACGCACCGGTCCTGGGCAGCGTGGGACCCGCCGGGGACGGCACGCTGACGGTGCTGGCCGGCGGGCTCCCCGAGGACCTGGCCCGCTGCCGGAAGGCGCTGGAGGTGTTCGGCCTGGTACGCGAGGTCGGCGGCCCGGGTGCGGGCGCGGCGATGAAGCTGGCCGTGATGAGCGCGCTGGTGCCCGCCCAGGTGCTGCTCGCCGAGACCGTCGCCTGCGCGGAGGCGACCGGGGTGGACATCGGGACGCTGCTGGACGTGCTCGGCGGCACACCGCTGGGAGCGCTCACCGAACGGGTCCGCCCGGCCGTCGAGAACGGCCCGGACGAGACGCGCTACGCCCTCGGCCTGGCCGCCAAGGACATGGCACTGGCCGCGCACGGGACCCGGACCCTCGCCGCCGCGGCCGGGAAGCGGCTGGCCGGCGCGACGGCGGCCGGGCTGGGCGACGCGGACCTGACGGCGATCTTCGCGCACCTCACCGTGACCGGTCCCGCGGGGGCGGCCCGGGACACGGAGCGGAGCGACCAGCGGGGCCGTACAGGCGTGGAGAGGATAAACCCGGCCACGGTCCCCGCCACCAACGGGCGTTACTCTCACGCCACCAGGGCGGGGAACCTGCTGTTCGTCTCCGGGCAGGTGGCCCTGGACGGGGAGGGGAAGGTGGTCGGCGAGGGGGACATGACGCGCCAGTCCGAGTACGTGATGGACCAGCTGTCACGCGTCCTCGCCGATCAGGGCTGCACGTTCGACGACGTGACCCACATCCGGACCTTTCTCATCGACATGTCGCTGTTGCCGGAGTACGGGGCCGTGCGCGGGCGCCACATCACCGGCGCGCCCCCGGCCAGCACGACTGTGGAGGTGTCGCGGCTGTTCTCGCCGGGGCTGCTCATCGAGGTGGACGTGATCGCCGCCGTCCCGGCGGGACGGTATTAGGCCAGGGGGCCGGTGACCGTCTCGGCGGCGGCGACGACCGCGTTGCCCGCGACGAGCCCGACCACCGCCTCGATCTCCGGTGCGAGGAAGCGGTCGGGTCCCGGGCCGGGGACGGCCTGGCGCAGGGCGGCCACCACGGCTCCGGTCGCCGGGGCGGGACGCAGCGGGGCGCGCAGGTCCAGGGCCCGCGCGGCGGTGAGAATCTCCACCGCGAGCACCCGGGTGAGGCCGTCCACCGAGCGGCGCAGCTTGCGCGCGGCCGACCAGCCCATGGAGACGTGGTCCTCCTGCATGGCGGAGCTCGGGATCGAGTCGACGCTCGCGGGCACGGCCAGGCGCTTGAGCTCGGAGACCACCGCCGCCTGGGTGTACTGGGCGATCATGTGACCGGAGTCGACACCGGGATCGTCGGCGAGGAAGGCCGGTAGGCCGTGGCTGCGTGCCACGTCCAGCATGCGGTCGGTGCGGCGTTCGGAGATGCTCGCCATGTCCGCGACCGCGATGGCGAGGAAGTCGAGCACGTAGCCGACGGGGGCGCCGTGGAAGTTGCCGTTGGACTCCACCCGGCCGTCGGCCAGGACCACCGGGTTGTCGATCGCCGAGGCGAGCTCCCGTCCGGCGACCGAGGCGGCGTGCGCCAGGGTGTCACGGGCGGCGCCGGCGACCTGCGGGGCGCACCGCAGGGAGTAGGCGTCCTGGACGCGGGTACAGGTGCCGTCCCGGTGGGAGTCCATGATCTGCGAGTCCGCGAGCAGCGCCCTGAGGTTGGCGGCGCTGGCCGCCTGCCCGGGGTGCGGGCGCAGGGCCTGCAGGTCGGCGGCGAAGACGCGGTCGGTGCCCAGCAGCGCCTCCACGCTCATGGCCGCGCCGATGTCGGCGGTCCTGAACAGGCGGGCGAGGTCGTCCATGGCCAGGATGAGCATGCCGAGCATGCCGTCGGTGCCGTTGATGAGCGCGAGCCCCTCCTTGGCCACCAGTTCGACGGGCTCGATGCCCGCCTGCTTGAGCGCCTCCGCGGCGTCGGCCCGCTCTCCGGCGGCGTCCCGGACGACGCCCTCACCCATGATCGTGAGGGCCACGTGGGAGAGCGGCGCGAGGTCGCCGGAGCAGCCGAGGCTGCCGTACTCGTGCACGACGGGGGTGATCCGCGCGTTGAGCAGGCTCTCCAGCACCTTGGCCGTCTTCGGGCGTACGCCGGTGTGGCCGGTGGCCAGGGTGTGCAGGCGCAGCAGCATCATCGCGCGGGTCACCTCGACCTCGACCTCGGGGCCGGACCCGGCGGCGTGCGAGCGGACGAGGGATCGCTGCAGCTGTGCGCGGAGCGCCGGGTCGATGTGCCGGGTGGCCAGGGCGCCGAACCCGGTCGAGACGCCGTAGGCGGGGGTGGGGCTCTCGGCCAGCTCGTCCACACGCGTGCGGGCCGCGGCCATGGCCGCCACGGCGTCGTCGGTGAGGCGCACGGGGGCACCGTGCCTGGCGACCTCGACGACCTGCTCGAAGCTCAGCGGCTCCGGTCCGACGTTCACGACCTCGTTGTCGCGCATGCTGTCACTCTCTCGCGTAGGTTGAACTTGGTAACTGGTGAACCCGTTGCTGGCTCCTTACATCTCACGATACCGGTACTGCTCGGTTTGGGGAGTGGCCGGGTATTCGCTAGAGTTCTCGCAGTGAGTCCGGGCAGGCCCCGGAGGCACGCGGAAGTGGCTCAGTGGTAGAGCATCACCTTGCCAAGGTGAGGGTCGCGGGTTCGAATCCCGTCTTCCGCTCGGAAGGGACTCCGGTCCCCCACTCGGTGGAGTGGCCGAGAGGCGAGGCAACGGCCTGCAAAGCCGTGTACACGGGTTCAAATCCCGTCTCCACCTCTGGTTCGCAGCGAGGACGATTAGCTCAGCGGGAGAGCGCTTCCCTGACACGGAAGAGGTCACAGGTTCAATCCCTGTATCGTCCACCACCGCTCATGGCAGCCATGAGCAGATCACCGCAGACGGCCGTCAAGGTCCCGATTCAGGGGCCTTGACGGCCTTCTGGCTTCTCTGGGTGATGATGGAGGCGATCCAGCCCATGTTTCCCAGGCGTTGATGGAGGTACCACCCAGATTGGTTTGATACCCGGTCACTTCGTTGTATCGGGCAGCCGCTTGATCCTGAGAGAGGCCGCACACATAGCGGTGTGCTTGAAGGCTGGATATGTCAGGATTCCGATTCATCAGCTCGACGGCGGCTCCCTTGTTGAAGGCTCAGGGGTTCGCTCCCGCGCCGTTCACACGATCAGCCTGAAACCGTCCGAGAACGGCAGGCCGTGGCCACCGGGGGAACGCGGGCGGATTGAAATGGTCATGTGACCGATAAGTGGTCGAATCGGCCGGTGCGCCGGAACATGGCCCGGAGTAGTGTTCCGATCACGGTGTGTCAGAGTGCCGGGGGCGGTGCGCGCCGCGATCCGTGACCGGCCGGGAGCGCCGCGGCCTCGGCACCGTGACCACCCCGACGTGACCACCCCGAGGTGAGGAGACATCGCGATGGCCGACGACGACCTCGTCCTCGTCACCGGTGCCGGCGGAGGTGTCGGGGGCGTCGGGCGCACCGTGGTGGAGCTGCTGCGCGCACGCGGCCTGCCCGTACGGGCGATGGCGCATCGCGACGACGAGCGCGCGGACGCGCTGCGCGCCCTCGGCGCGCAGGTGGTGATCGGTGACCTCACCAGCCCCACGGACGTGGCGGACGCCCTCGACGGCAGTTCCCGGATGTTCTTCGGTATGAGCGTGTCGCCGTCGTACCTGGAGGCCGCCGCCACCGTCGCGACGGTGGCCCGCGCGGTGGGCGCCCTTGAGGTCCTGGTCGGCATCTCGCAGCTGACCGTGTCGCAGATGAACGCGTTGAGCACCGCGGAGTCCCACCAGCAGCGGCTGCACTGGCTGTCGGAGCAGGTGCTCGACTGGTCGGGGCTCCCGGTCGTGCACGTCCGGCCCACCGTCTTCCTGGAGAACCCGATGTTCACGACGCTGGCCGAGCGTTCCATCGCCGACAGCGGGACCATCCGGCTTCCCTTCGGGACCGGCCGCACGTCGCCCGTCGCGGCCGGCGACGTCGCGGCCGTGGTCGCCACGATCCTGCGGGACCCCCGGCCTCACGTCGGGCACGTCTACGAGCTGACGGGCCCCAGGTCGCAGGGGATGGACGGGGTCGCCGAGGAATACTCCCTGGCCCTGGGAAGGGAGATCCGCTACGTGGACGTCCCGCTCGACACCTGGGTCGAGCGGGACCTCGCACCCGCGGGACTCCCGGCGCACACCGAGGAGCACATCGTCACCATGGCACGCCTGCACCGCCAGAACCGCTACGACCGGATGACCGGGGACGTCGAATCGATCACGGGAAGGCCCGCGACGACGGTGCGGGAGTTCGTCGCGGAAAGGGCCGCTCTCTTCACCCGTCGCCCGCGGTGAGCGGTCACTCGGCGCCGCCGTCCGCCGTCGAGGTGTCCACCCGCACCGGCCGGAGCAGGAGCACGGTCAGCAGCGCCGTCAGCGCCATGCAGGCGGCCCCGAGGAGGGCGGCCAGGTGCATGCCGTCGGTGAAGGCCGAGCGGGCGACGTCGAGCAGGGCCGCTCCCGCCTCTCCCGGTATCCGCGCGGCCACCTCGACTGCGCCGCCCAGGGTCTCGCGCGCCGCCTCGGCGTACTCGGGGGGCAGCGCGGGACCCGTCGCGGTGAGCCTCTCGCCGTAGACGGCCAGGCCGATGCTGCCCAGGATCGCGACGCCGAGCGCACCGCCCAGCTCGGTGGCGGCCTCCATGATCGCGGACGCCGAGCCCGCGCGCTCCGGCGGGGCGACAGCGACGATCATGTCGGAGGCCGTCGCCTGCACCGCTCCGATCCCCGTCCCCAGCAGGAGCAGGCCGCCGATGAGGGGCCACCGCTCGGAGTCCACCTCGATCCCGCTCATCACCAGGAAGCCTCCGGCGACGAGCGTCATGCCGCCGCCTATGATGTGTCCCGGGCGTACCCGCTGCGCGATCACGGCGGCCAGCATCGAGCCGGCGAGGGCGGTTCCGGCCGCGGGCAGGGTCAGCAGCCCCGCGACGAACGGCCGTAGCCCGAGCACCATCTGCAGGTACTGCGCGACGAAGTAGAACAGCCCCACCAGGGCGAAGACCGCGAGCGTGCTCGCGATCAGGGACACGGTGAAGCCCCGGCCGGCGAACAGCCCCAGGTCGAGCATCGGGGTGGGCAGCGTCCGCTGCCTGCGCAGAAATGCGACGCAGAACACCGACCCGGCGACGACGCCGAGCAGCGCCTGGAGGCCGAGGCCGTCGACGGCGAACTGCTTGATCCCGTAGACCGTCGGCAGCACGGCCGCCAGTGAGAGCGCGGCACTGGGCAGGTCGAACCTCCAGGGGCGCGGATCACGGTACTCGGGGAGCACGATCGGCCCCAGCACCAGCAGCAGGACCATGACCGGCACGTTGATCAGGAACACCGACCCCCACCAGAAGTGCTCCAGCAGCCGGCCTCCCACGATCGGCCCCAGCACGCTGCCCCCGGCGAAGCCGGCGGCCCATACCGCGACGGCCATCCGGCGCTGCCGCGGATCGCGGAACATGTCCCGGATCAGCGCGAGGGTGGGCGGCATCAGGCTCGCCGCCGCAGCGCCCTGCAGGGCGCGGGCCACGATGAGCGACTCGGCGTTGGGGGCGTAGGCGGCGATGACCGAAGTGACGCCGAACGCGGCGGCTCCGATCAGCAGCAGCTTCCGGCGGCCGATCCTGTCCCCCAGGGCACCCATCGTGATCAGCAGACCGGCCAGCAGGAAGGCGTAGATGTCGACGATCCACAGCAGCTGGGAGCCCGTCGGCATGAGGTCCGCGCTCAGGAAGGGCAGCGCGAAGTAGAGCACCGTCACGGTCACCGAGACGAGCAGGACGGGCAGGACGAGCACCGCGAGTCCGAGCCATTCCCTCCGCCCTGCCGTGGCCACCGTTCGCACCATTGCCGAAACCTCCTCGGATACCCTGTACGCCAAATATGCGTATACATCGTACGCAAAATTTTTGGACGCATGCAAGGGTTGATATCCAGGCCAAGGTGGCATGCATTAAAGTGCAGAAATATCCTCAAAAACAAGGCGGTCCAGCCAGGTGGCGGCGTATCTCACTCGCTATAACGTCACACCGCCGCCTTTCATTACGTCACAAAAAACGCGTGTTAGAATTTCGTCACACCAGTGGGCGTGCCGGAATTGGACGAGGACGCATGTTGACGTGTGCGCAATGTGGAAAGCCGTTGGACGCCGCACCCCGGGGGCGACGCCCGCGGTACTGCTCCCGTGCCTGTCAGGCACGGGCCTACCGGATCCGCACCGCCGGGCGAGCCGCGCGCCCCGCCGAGCCCGCGCCGCGGACCGTTCTCCCCACGCCCCCGCCGAGCAGCGGCGATCCGGCGGGACGGCACGAGCCCCCAACCGGCTTGAGCACCGAGCGGATCGTGCGCACCGCGGTCCGGATCGCCGACGCCGAGGGGCTGGACGCGCTGTCGATGCGCCGCGTCGCGACCGAGTTGGGCACCGGCGCGATGTCGCTGTACCGCTACGTGCCGGGCAAGGACGCGCTCGTCGAGTTGATGGTCGAGGCCGTCTTCGGCGAGGACCCGCATCCGGGCTCCGTTCCCGGTGGCTGGCGCACAGGGCTGGAGGCCGCGGCGAGGCGGGAGTGGCGCATGTACTCCAGGCACCCCTGGGTGCTGCGGGTCATCGCCACCCCCCGGCCGCCGATCGGGCCGAACGTGCTGGCCGACGTCGAGTGGGCGATGCGCGCCATGGACGGCCTCGGCCTCGACCCGACGACAACGCACTGGGTGGCCATGACGGTGAGCGCCCAGGTGCAGGGCGCGGCCCTGCTGCTGGTGAACGAAGTGGAGGCCGAGCGTCGCACCGGGGTCACGGCCGGGCAGTGGCGTGTGTCGAGGGCGCCGGCGCTCCTGGAGATCCTGGAGTCCGGGCGGTTCCCGATACTGTCCAGACTCCACGCGGAGCGGGGGGACGTGATCGACATCGACGAGTGGTTCGAGTTCGGCCTGCGGCGTCTCCTCGACGGTCTCGCCGTCCTGGTGGAAGGCCGGGAGAGAGCGGAACCGGATTCGGCCCGCGGCCTGGCACGGTAAGGACCGCCGTGTGGCGGTGCCCCGGGCGATGAGACCCCGCGGTCGACGGACTTGTTCACCCGGCCTTGGCCGTGCATTGGCGGCCGGGAGACACCGAAGACGCGTAGCATCGGCGTTCTGTGGCATTCATTCGTTTCCTGCTCGGACTCACGGACACGGAGGATCATGAACGGCCCCCTCATCCCCGCCGCCCACGTGGCGGCCGACCAGACCGGGCCGGGCGAGATCCCCGCGTCGCGGCGCTCCTCCCTGCCGGAGACGGTGGAGACGTCGTGACGGGCCTGCTGCGCAATCCCGTGAAGAACTACGACTGGGGCTCGCGCACGGCCATCGCCACGCTGGCCGGGCGTCCCTCCCCCGCGGAGCGACCCGAGGCGGAGATGTGGTTCGGCACCCACCCGTCCGGCTCCTCGTCGGTGTTGCGGCGGGGGACGTGGCGCTCCCTCGCCGAGACGGTGGCCGCCGACCCGGTGGCCGAGCTCGGGGAGAGGACCGTTGAGCGGTTCGGCTCGCGGTTGCCGTACCTGCTGAAGCTGATCGCCGTGGACCTGCCGCTGTCACTGCAGGTTCATCCGTCGCGGCAACAGGCGGAGGAGGGCTACGCCAGGGGCGTCTACGTCGACCCGTTCCCCAAGCCCGAGCTGATCTGCGCGCTGACCCCGTTCACCGCGCTGGCCGGATTCCGTCCGCCCGCGGAGGCCGCGGCGCTCATCGGCGGGCTGGGCATCCCGGAACTGGAGCCCGTCGTGGCGCCGCTGGCCGCCGGGGACGCCTCCGCCGCGCTCCGCGCGCTGGTGGAGTGGCCGAAGGAGGGCAGGGCGGACCTTGTGGCCGCGATCGCGCGGGCCGCGTCGGCCGCAGGCGGCCCCGACGGCGAACTGGTGGTACGCCTGACCGGCATCCACCCGGAAGACCCGGCCTGCCTCGCCCCGCTCTTCCTGCGCCGCCACGAGCTGCGGCCCGGTGAGGCGCTGTTCCTGGGCGCGGGAGTCCTGCACTGCTACCTGAGCGGTTTCGGTGTGGAGATCATGGGCAGCTCCGACAACGTGCTCCGCGCGGGGCTGACCAGCAAGCCGATGGACGTCGACGAGCTGCTGCGCGTCACCGACCCCTCGATCTCACCCCTGCCGGTCGCGCCGGTCGGCAACCTCTACCGCACGCCCGCCCCGGAGTTCCGCCTCGGCACGGCCGTTCCGGGCTCCGGGCTCACCCTGGAGGGCGGAGTAGCGCGCATCCTGGTGTGCACCGAGGGCGAGGTCGAGGCCGGCGGGCAGGTGCTACGACCGGGCGAGTCCGCCTTCGTCCCCGCCGCCGGACCGGTCCGCCTGCGCGGTTCCGGGACGATCTTCTGGGCCGAACCGGGCCTCGACTGACCCGCCCACCATCTCGGCCGCCGTAGGCCGGGGCCGGGGAAGCACGGCGCACGCCATCGTCCCCGCCCCGGCGCTCCGGCCGCGTGACGACGGGCAGTCCCGTACCCGGGCAGGCCGGGGCCGGTCACTCCGGGCCGCGGTCGTCGAGCCGCGCGTCCTGTCGGCCCTGGCCGAGCTCGTCGGCCCGCAGCGCGAGGAGGACGTCGGGGCGCAGCAGCCGGGAGGGGGCGTCCAGGTCCAGCAGCCGGAGGATGCGGCGCAGGCGGTAGCTGACGGTGTTCTCGTGGATCGACAGGTGCTGCGCGGTCAGCCGTACCGACAGGCCGCAGGCGAGGTAGGTCCGCAGGGTCTCGATGAGCACCGGGCTGGGTCTCAGCGGGGTCAGCACCGTGTCCACCAGGCGGCCGGCGTCGAGGGGGTTGCCGATGAGAAGCACCTCGGGGATGACCCGCTCGAAGTGGACGACCACGCGGTCGGCCCCCATCCGCAGCCCGGCCTCCAGGGCGGCCAGCGCCTCCCGGCACGACCCGCCCGCCTCCCCGAGCCTGGGCCGCGGCTCGCCGAGGCCCAGGACGAGGCCCGGCGGGATGCCCGGCCGGCGGGCGGCGCGGGTCAGCGCCTCGTCGAGGCCGGGCGCGTCGGCGAGCAGAAGCAGCATGGTGGCTCCCTTGCTCCCGGCGAGGATCCGGCTGCGCAGCCGGGGGCGCAGCGAGTCGAGCACCGCCTTCTGCGCCCTGGCGAGCGCGAGCGGGCTGGTCACGTCGGCCATGCCGATCGCGGCGGCACGATGCGGCACCTGGGCGGGCACTCCGACGAGCCGGGCGCGTTCCTCGACGTCGGCGGGGTCGAGCGGCTCCCCGCCGGCGAGCCGGGACACCAGGTCGGTGGCGATCTGGTCGAGATGGGCGGCGGCCTCGCTGCGGGTCTGGCGGTAGGCGTCGGTCGAGGCGTCGATCATGGAATCGGTCAGCGCGGCCAGCCGCTGCACGAGCCCGGCGAGGTCGTGGCCCTGGACCGACGGCCCGGCCGCGGCGGCGAGCCGCTCCAGTAGCGCCCGCTCGGCGGTGTGCCAGGAGGCGACCAGGCTCTCGATCGGCACGCCCTGGATGGCCCGCCGCTGGCCGAGCAGCGCCGCAGACAACAGTTCGGCCTCGGTGAGGGCCCGCCGCTCGGCCACCGCCGAGAGCACGGCGGTGAGGTTGGGCGCGACCATCCCGCTGAGGTCCTCGACCTCCATCCGCGCCTGGTCGTATCCGGGCAGGCGCTCCCAGACGGTGCCGACCAGGGTGGCCGCGATCTCCTCGACCTGCGCGAGGAGGCCACGGGCCTTTTGTGTCATGTCCACAAAAGCGATCTCCCCATCTTCCGGCAGAGCCACGTAGTTGGGCATACGCCCCTTAATGGACTATGGACTATCCCAGGGCACAGCCCCAGTCAAGGAGGCGCTATGAGTACAAAAGTGGAGTCGGAGTCGATCGCCACCGACCTCGACGACCACGCGCTGGAGCCTGTGCCCGCGCATCGGCGCAAGTCCCTGATCCAGATGATCATCGTCCAGATCGGCTGGAACATCAGCGTCAGCAGCTTCCTCGTCGGCGGTGTCGTGGGCGGCGGGACCACCTTCGGCGAGGGAATGGCCGCGATCCTCGTCGGCAACCTGGTCCTGGTGGCCGTGTCCGCGCTGATCGGGCTGGTCGGCTACCGGACCGGCCTGTCCAGCTACCTCGCCGCCAGGGTCGTCTTCGGCCGCCAGGGCGCGGTCGTGGTCTCGCTGCTGCTCGGTGTGATCGCCATGGGGTTCATCGGGGTGCTGATGGACACCTGGAGCGGGGCGGTGCACAAGCTGATTCCGGCGATCCCGCCATGGGCCTTCATTCTGACGTTCGGCGCCGCCATCACCACGACGGCGATCTTCGGGTTCAAGGGGCTGGCAAAGTTCTCCGCGATCGCGGTGCCCATCGAGGTCGCGATCGCGCTGCTGGCGCTCTTCAAGATCGGCGGCGGGGACGGCGGGTTCGCCGAGATGGCCGCCCAGCAGCCCGCGGTGCCCATCGGGTTCGCCGTCGCGGTCGGCGCCGTCATCTCGACGTGGGTCACCGGCGCCGCGCTCGTCGGGGACGTGACGCGTTTCGCCTCCCGCGGCCGCGACGTGATCATCTCCTGCTTCGCCGGGTTCGTCGTGGGCGCGGGCGTCTTCGAGATCATCGCCACCGTCTCGGCCATGTCCGTGGGCAACAGCAACTTCGTGCTGGTCATGCAGGGACTGGGCCTGCTGGCCCCGGCCGCGGTAATGCTGGTGCTGGCCCTGTGGAACACCGCCGACAACAACCTCTACTCGGCCTCGCTCGCCTTCACCAACGCCTCCAACACCCTGGGGCTGCGTGTCGGCAAACCCACCTGGACCATAATCTCGATCGTCATCGCGATCCTGGTCGCCTTCGCCGGACTGGCCGCCCAGTTCCTCGTCTTCCTGAACGTCATCGCGATCATCGCACCGCCGTTCGCCGGCGTGCTCATCGCGCACTTCTGGATCCTGGCCCGCCACCACACGGGCGACCAGCTGCTGGAGTCGGCACCGGCCGTGCGGGCCGAGGCCCTCGTGGCCTGGGTCGTGGCTGCGCTGCTGGCGAAGTACACCGACATCCTGCTGACCGACGCCATCGAGGGGCTGGTCTACGGGTTCGTCTGCTATGCCGTACTGGGCTGGGCGGTGACCGCCCTCAGGCGGAACGCCCCGATTCCGGTCACGGCCGACGCACGGGAAGGAGATGTTCGATGAGATTCGGTCTGGGAGTGCCCACGGGCACGGAGGGACTGATGTACCCCGTCCCCTACGCCGACGCCGCCGAGGCGGTCGAGCTGGCCGTCCAGGCCGAGCGGCTGGGATTCGACTCGGTCTGGGGCAACGACCACGTGACCACGCAGGGCTACGTGCGCGAGGAGTTCGACACCCCGCCCCGCTACTACGACCCGTTCGCCTATCTGAGCTACGTCGCGGCGCTCACCAGCCGGATCCGGCTGGCCACGGCGATCATGGTGCTGCCGTTCCGCAACCCGGTGGTGGCCGCCAAGCAGGTCGCCACCCTCGACCGGCTGTCCGGAGGCAGGGCCGTGCTGGGCGTGGGCATCGGCGCCTACCGCGAGGAGTTCGAGGCGATGAACCCCGGGCGGCGCATCAACAGGGGCGAGCACGCGGCCGAGGCCATCCAGGCGCTCAACGCGTTGTTCACCGAGCAGCGAGCCTCCTTCAAGGGGCGCTGGGTCGAGTTCGAGGACGTGGAGTCCTACCCCAAGCCGGCACAGCCCGCGCTGCCGATCCTGTCCGGCGGCAACGCGCCGGGCTCCCGCACCCGCGCGGCGCTGTACGCCGGCGGGTGGCTGCCCGCCTGCCTCACCCCCGGCGAGGTGGCCGCGGGCATCGCCGACATCAGGGCGCAGGCGGCGGCCGCGGGCCGCGAGCTGCCCGGCGGGTTCGAGGTCGCGCTGCAGGTGGCGGTCTGCGTGGCGCCCACCCACGAGGAGGCCTGGCGCAGATTCCGCGCCTCCCAGCTCCACAACCACATGGTCTCGCTGTCCGGCACGACGCTGAAGGACCAGGGCGTCTCCGACCTGGCGAGCCGCAACCTCATCGGCACTCCGGACAGCGTGGCCGAGCAGATCGCCGCCTACCGGCAGGCCGGCGTCGACACCCTCGCCGGGCTGCTGTTCGCGGCCGACACCGTGCCGGAGACGCTCGACGCCATGCACGAGTTCAGCGAGACCGTCATCGCCAAGCAGGCGGGAGGGCGGCCATGAGCGCCGTTCCCCCCGCCCCGGACGTCGACCTGCGCCGGCTGGCGTCGGAGCGGGTCACCCGGCTGCGCGAGGCCCTGGCCGAGGCTCCGTTCGACGCCGTCGTCCTCACCACTCCGGAGAGCGTTTTGTACGCCACCGGCTACCGCAGCGTGGCCGGGGCACTGTTCCGCGCCCACCGGATGGCGGCCGTGGTGACCGGCGACGACTGCTGGCTGGTATGCCCGGCCGCCGACACCGCCCCCGCGGTGGACGGCGGCGTGCCGGAGGACCGGGTGGTGCCGTTCGGCCGGTTCTACTTCGAGTCGTCCGGCCCCACGCCCCTCACCGGTGCCGCCGACCGGCACCCCGACCTGTACGCGGCGCTCGCCACCGCGACCCGCGCCGCCGGGGCGGGGCTCCGGTACGGCGTCGAGGGGCTCGACGGCGAGGTGGCCCTGCGCGAAGCCGCGGGCGACCCCGCCGCGGCCGACGCCACCGGCTGGGCGAGCCGGGTCCGCGGAGTGAAGCTCCCCGGCGAGGTGGCGCTGCTGCGCCACGCCGCCCGGCTCGCCGAGGCCGGAGTCCACGCCGCCCTGGAGATCGCCGCGGAGGGGGTGTCCGAGCACGAGCTCGCCCAGGCGGTGGCCGCCACGATGGTCGCCGGGGGCGCCGAGCCCCGCTTCGTGGTGGCGACCACCGGCCCGCGCTCCGCCCTGGCCGACGCCCACCCGACCGACCGGCGCTGGCGCCCCGGCGAGCTGGCCCGCTTCGACATCGGCTGCCTGTACGCCGGCTACTGGTCCGACATCGGACGCACCGCGGTGCTCGGCGCGCCCGACGCGCGCCAGGCCGGTCACTACGCGGCGATCCTCGCCGGCCTGGACGAGCAGGTCGCCCTGACCCGCCCCGGCGTGACCGCCTCGGAGGTCTTCGACGTCGCGATGCGGGCGGTGCGGCGGGAGGGGGTCACGCCCTACCGGCGCCAGCACTGCGGGCACGGCATCGGCCTCGCCGTCTACGAACCGCCCATCGTCTCCCCCGGCGTGGAGACGGCGCTGGAACCGGGCATGACATTCTGCTTCGAGACGCCGTACTACAACCTCGGATGGGGCGGGATGATGGTGGAGGACACCCTGGTGGTGACCGGCGACGGGGCGGAGCTGTTCACCCGCTCGCCGAGGGAGCTGACGGTGGTGCCGGCATGACCCCGGTCTCCCGCTACCTCGGCCGGCTGGCCTGCCAGCGGTGCTCGGCGACCTACCCCGACCCCTCGCTGGAACTCGCCGGGCGCGGCTGCCCGGTCTGCGAGAAGGAGGGGGCGCCCGCCAACGTGCTCCCGGTCTACGACCTCGGCGGCCTGCACGGCCTGCCCTGTGACCCCACCCAGCCGGGGCTGTTCCGCCACCGCGCGCTGCTGCCGCTGGACGGCGCCACACCCGCGGTGAGCCTGGGCGAGGGCGGCACCCCGCTGGTGCCGCTCCCCCGCACCGCCGAACGCCTCGGGCTCGGCGCGGTCCTCGTCAAGGACGAGACCCGCAACCCGACCTGGTCCTACAAGGACCGGCTGGCCGCCGTGGCGGTCACCAAGGCCGTGGAACTGGGCGCCCCGGCGGTGGTCGTGGCGAGCACCGGTAACCACGGGGCGGCGGTCGCCGCCTACGCGGCGCGCGCGGGGCTGCCCTGCGTGGTGCTGACCGTGGCGTCGGTACCGGACACGATGAAGACCCTCATGCAGGTGTACGGTGCTCGCGTCGTCGCCCTGGAGAACCCCCCGGATCGGTGGCGTCTGATGCGGCGGCTCGTCGAGGAGCGCGGCTGGCTGGCGATGTCCGGGCACGCCGACCCACCGGTGGGGTCCATCCCCTACGGCGTCGACGGCTACAAGACGATCGCCTACGAGATCGTCGCCGACCTCGGCCGGACTCCCGACCACGTGGTCGTGCCCGTCGCCTACGCCGACGGGCTGGCCGGGATCCGGCGCGGCTTCGCCGACCTCGTAGAGTCGGGACTGGCCGACCGGATGCCGGTCCTCGTCGCGGCCGAGCCGTTCGGCCCGCACCACGCCGCCCTGGCCGCCGGCACGGACACCGCGGGACCGGTGCCGACCACCCCGTCGGTCGCGTTCTCCATCGCCTCGCCGTACGGGACCTTCCAGGGCCTGGCCGCGCTGCGGGCGACCGGCGGCCGGGCAGTGCCCGTCCCCGACGACGCGCGCATCCTCGACGCGCAGGGCAGGCTCGGCCGGGAGGCCGGCCTGTACCTGGAGGCCTCGTCCGTCACCGCGCTGGTCGCGGTGGAAGACCTGGCCGGGTCGGGCGCGCTGCCCGCCGACGCCACCGTGGTCGTGGTCGGCACCTCCACCGGCCTGAAGGACGTCGGGGCCACCGCCGCCACCCTGCCGCCGGTGCCCGTCGTGGAACCCACGCCCGCCGCGCTCGACCGGGGGCTCGCCGCACTCGACCGGCGAAGTGGCGGCCTCGGCCCGGAGGGCGAGCGATGAGACTCGCGTTCTCCATCTCCGGGCACCGCGACGCCGCCTCCGCCGTCGCGGTCGCCAGGCTCGCCGAGGAGGCCGGGTTCGACACCGTGTGGATCACCGAGGACTACTGCGAGCGTGGCGCCTTCACACTGGCCGGCGCGATCGCCGCGGTCACCGGGCGGATCCGGGTGGGCATCGGGGTGGTCAACCCCTGGACCCGCCACCCGGCGCTGATCGCCATGGAGCTCGCCGCCCTGGAGGAGATCAGCGACGGGCGCGCGATCCTCGGCCTCGGCGCGAGCAACTCCCGCTGGATGACCGACCAGCTCGGCATCCCCTTCGACCGGCCGATCGGCCGCCTGGCCGAGGCGGTCGACATCGTCAGGGCGATGATGACCGGCGAGCGCGTCGACCACCGGGGCGAGCACTTCCGCGTGTCGGCCGGGCTGTCCTTCACCCCGCCGCGCCGCACCCCGCCGATCGTGCTGGGGGTCAAGGGTCCGCGGGCGCTGGCCCTGGCCGCCGAGCGGGCGGACGGCCTGCTGCTGTCCATCCTCTCCTCCGCGCCCTACGTCGCCTCGGTCCGCGAGCGCGTCGGGGCCGGGGTGGAGCTGGCCGCCTACGTCGGGCTGTCGGTGGGCGAGGACGCGCGCGCGGCCCGCGACCGGCTGCGCCCCATGGTGGCGACCTACCTCGGCGTGCACGGCGACCACGAGATCACCAGAACCGCGGGGCTCGACGCGGGGCTGTGCGCCGCGTTCCGCGAGGGGTGGCTCTCCAACGCTCCGCGCACCGATCTCGTCGACGACGCGCTGCTCGAACTGTTCGCCGCCGCCGGGACGGCCGCCGACGCCGCCGCGTCACTCGGCCGCCTGGCCGCCGCCGGCCTGGACGTGGCGGTCGTCCGCGACGACCCCGACACCGATCCGGGCCGGCTCATGCGCGCGGCCGCCCTCGCCATCGGCCGCTGACCCGCCTTCGCGGCCGGCCCGCCGGGACCTACGCTCCCGGCGGGCGCTCACCGTCCATACCGGCCCGCTATGACGGATAACCCTTACGGTGCGCGAAGCGTCCCCACCAGCGAGGCTGGAGGTTATTCGATGACACCATCCGAGATGGTCGCGGACCAGGACCTCCGTCTGGAGCTGATCCTGGTCGAGGTACTGCACCACGAGGCCGAGCACCTGGTGACCGGCTGAGCGCCCCGGTCCCGGCTCCAACGGGGGGAGCCTGGACCGGAGTCGTCCGGACGGACGATCAGGGGCGTCCCACACCGGCCGCGGCCATCAGTTCGTCCGGGTCGGCGATCACGTTCTCCCGCCAGCCCTGCGGTATGTGCCGGAGATCCACGGATTCGCCGTCCCGCTCCAGGATGAGCCCGAGAACCCGCTGCGGGGTCAGCGGGATCTGCGACACGGACTTGCCGATGGCGTCCGCCACCGCGCAGGAGACCACGGCGGCCACGTTCAGGATCGGCACCTCACCCGCGCCCTTGACGCCCAGGGGCCCGATGGACGGAGCCCCCTCGTAGAGATCGAGCCGGACCGGGACGACATCGCCGGACAGGGGCACGCGGTAGGTCTCGAACCCCGTCTGCCGCACCTTCCCCCGGGGGTCGATGGTGATCTCCTCGTGCAGCGCGTAGCCCAGTCCCTGGACCACACCGCCCTGCACCTGGCCCAGGATGGCCCTGGGGTTGATCGCCCGGCCGACGTCCTGCACGACGCGGTAGGCCAGCACCTCCACGTGGCCGGTGTCCGGATCCACCGCCACGTCGCACTCGTGCACGGCGAAGACCGGTAGGTCCAGTGCCCCGATCAGGTGTCCGGCCGCGCAGCCGGACATGGGCTGCACGCCGGTGCCGGTGAACGAGCCGGAGCCGGAGATCGGTCCCGACACCTGCTGCGCGTGTTCGGCGACCTCTCTGAGGGTGATCCGCGCCGACGGCACCCCGTTCACGACGACGTGGCCGTCGGCGAGACTCAGGTCGCCGGGAGACGTCTCGAGCATCTCCGCCGCGGCCTCGAAGACCTTCCTGCGCACCTCGTCGCAGGCGGCGACACCGGCCGCCCCCAGCGAGACGGTGGTCCTGCCGCCGCCCACGCCGCCGTCGTATCCGGCCGCGTCGGTGTCCGCGGCCCGGACCGTGACGTCCTCCACCCGCAGGCCCAGCGAATCGGCGATGATCTGCGGGATCGCCTGCACGGTCGATCCCGAACCGATCTCGACCCCGGCGGTGACCAGGGTGACGCCGCCGTCCGGGTTGAGGTTCACCGTCGCCGCGGAGGGCCCCACGAAGATGAACCAGGTGCCGACCGTCGTCGCGGTGCCGTACAGACGTCCGTCGTCGGCCTGCCTCACGGGCTCGCCCGAGTCCCGCAACGAGATCATCCGATCGAGCATGGGAGCGAGCACATCGCCCTCGAACACCTGCCCGGTGGACCCGATGTCGCCGTCGCCGAGGACGTTGCGCCGCCGGAACTCCACCCTGTCCATGCCGAGCGCCGCGCAGATCTCGTCGGTGTGCCGCTCAAGGGCCGCGGTGCAGTACGTGCCGTTGCAGGCGCGGAACGCCCCGTTGGGCGGCGAGTTGGTGTAGACCGCGCGGCTTACCAGCCGCACGGCTCCCAGGCGGTAGTTCCCGCCCAGCGTGTGAGCCGTCATGCTGGTCAGGAACGGCTGTTCACCGCCGTAGGCGCCGCAGTCCATCAGGACCACCGCCTCCCGGGCGAGGATCTCGCCCGACTCCGACACGGCGGACCGGATCCGGATCTCCGCGTTCTCCCGGCAGAGCGCCGTCTGCATCTCCTCCTGCCGGCTGTTGACCAGCTTGACGGAACGGCCCGAGGCGCGGGCCAGCAGGGCGGCGAACGGCTCGATGCTCACCTCGAACTTCATCCCGAATCCGCCGCCGACCGGCGGAACCACCACCCGGACGTCGGACTCCCGCACCCCGAGGAGGCGTGCCGTGGAGTTGCGGACCGCCCAGGGGACCTGGGTGGACGTCTGAAGGACGAATCGCCCGTTCTCATAGCCGGCCACGCAGGCGCGCGGTTCCAGCGGCGTCTGGTTCTGCCTGCCCGCGGCGAACTCCGTCTCGACGATCCTGACGTCGCTCCGGGCGAACACCGCGTCGGTGTCCCCGCGCACCACCGTGGCCTCCCAGCCGATGTTCCGTGCCCGCCGGCCGCCCTCGATGAGCACGTCGTAGTCTTCCCAGCCCGGATGGAGGTCGCGGGCGTCGCCGGCCAGCGCCTGGGCCATGGTGATCAGGGGGGTGAACTCCTCGACCTCGACCACGATGGCCGCGGCGGCCGCGCGGGCCTGCTCCAGGGTCTCCGCCGCGACCGCCGCGATGGGCTCGCCCAGGTAACGGATCTCGTCGACGGCGAACAGGGGGTGGTCGGCGATGGTGATCCCGTACCGGCCGGGGGCGTCGGCGGCCGACACGACGGCCCGCACTCCGGGCATGCGCCGAGCGGGCTCCAGGTCGACCGAGACGATGCGGCCCGCGGCCACGTCCGACCGGCGCAGTGCCGCGTGCAGGAGCCCTCCCACGGCGGCGTCCACCGTGAACATCGTCCGGCCGCGCAGCTTGTCCTCGGCGTCGCGGCGGGGCAGGTTGGCTCCGATGACCTGGCTCACGATCCGTTCCCCTCCGCCTGTCGCCCCTGTCCCGCGGCTGCCTGTGCCGCCGCGAGCGCGGCGTCCACGATGCGCTCGTATCCGGTGCACCTGCAGATGTTGCCGACCAGGGCTTCCCGTACCTCATCCCGGCCGGGGTCCGGATCCGACTCCAGCAGCGCGCTCAGCGATATCAGCACCCCGGGAAAGCACATCCCGCACTGCACCGCGTCGGCGTCCTTCATCGCCTGCTGAAGGGGGGAGAGCGCGCCGGCCGGGTCCGCGAGGGACTCCACGGTCCGGACCGACCTGCCCTCCGCGTGTCCCACCGGAACCAGGCAGGACGCCACCGCGTCGTCGTCCACGAACACCGTGCACGATCCGCAGAACCCTTCGCCACACGCCATCTTCGTGCCGCTCAGGTGCAACTCCTCGCGGAGCACCCTGGCCAGCGGGGTCATCGGGCCGGCGTGCACCCGCCTCACTTCGCCGTTGACCGTCAACTCGGTGCTCATGCCCTGCCCGCCTCTCCGCAGTCTTCCTGTCCGACGCGACCGGACCGTTCCAGCGCGCGTACGGCCCGGCCCACGACCGCCGGCAGCACCTGCGACCGGTACCAGCCGTCCACCTCCACCGACTCCCGCGCCTGGAAGGATCCGGTGTGCTCGCGGGCGGCGAGCACCGCCGCGTCCGCGTCGAGTCGCCGGCCGACCAGCGCGGCCGCTATCTCCGGCCACAGGCGGGCCACGGGTTCGACCGAACCCACCGCGACGGTGGCCGACTCCACCACCCCCGCGTCGTCCACCGCGGCCGTGGCACTGACGATGACGACCGGGTAGTCCCCCGCCCGCCGCATGGTCAGGCGAGCGTGCGCGGACACGACGGGAGCCAGCGGCACGGACACGTGCGACAGCACCGTCGCGGGAGGTGCCGCGCCCCGCGTGGCGAGGAACCGGGTGAGCGGCATCCTGGTCTCACCGTCCGGACCCCTCACGACGGCGACGGCCGACAGGCTCAGCAGCGCGGGTACCAGATCCGCTGCGGCGAAGCCGGTGGTGCAGAGGTTTCCGCCGACCGTGGCCTGACGCCTGACGGACGGGTTGGCCGATTTCGCCGCGGCCTGCCGGAGGACGTCCAGCCCGGGGTGGCCGGCCAGCGCTGCGGCCAGCCGGGCATGGGTGACGGCCGCGCCGATCGTGAGATTCGTACCGTCGTCGTCGATCCGTCCCAGTTCCTCGATCCGGGCCAGTGACACGTACTCGCCGCGGAACGGCTCGCCACGGGCGGGACTCCGCATGACCCAGGTGGCGCCGGCGATCGGCACGGCGTCCAGGTCGGAGGTCGCCAGCCGCTCGATGGCGTCGTCGAGCGAGGCCGGCCGGTACAACACCGGTGTTGTCGAAGCTGTCGTCAAAGCTGTCAACGGGACTCCTTGTCCAAGGGCCCGCGGCCGGACCCCGGC
>NZ_JBEXGU010000115.1:0-27354 GCF_040607515.1 Streptosporangium sp. NPDC005286
GCATGCCCGAGCCGGCGCCGGAACCGATCCCGCCGCCACCGGCCGCGGCGGCCACGGTGACCGCCGCCATGGAGACCGTGGCCAGCGCCGCGAAGCCGGCCTGCGACAGGTGCGCTCCCCTGCTCGGCCTGGCCCTGCGCGAAGCCCTGGCGGGGATCTCCACCGGGACCGAGGGCTCGTCGTGGAACGAGGGCGGCGTCGCGAGCCGCACCCTCCCGGCTCCCGGCGCGTGGGGCACCGGGGTCCAGATCTCCGCCAGCACCGCCGCGACCGCCTCGCGCAGGTCCCACGGGTCACCCACACCACCCGCGGCGAGCAGCGCGCCGAGCAGGTCCGCGGCCCCTGGCCGGTCGGCGGGGTCCTTGGCCAGGGAGGCCTCGACGGCCGGGCGCAGCAGCGCGGGCACCGAGGCCACCCTCGGTGGCTCGACCATGATGCGCCGGGTCAGCACGTCCGCCTCACCCGTGCCGAAGGGATGGTGGCCGCCGGCCGCGTAGGCCACCAGGCAGCCCCAGGCGAAGATGTCGGAGGCGGGCAGCGCGAGCCCGCCGGTGAGCCGCTCCGGGGCGACCCAGCCGGGACTGCCCATGACCTGCCCCGCCTGCGTGTGCGCGGCGAGGACGTCGACGTCCCTGGCGATGCCGAAGTCGATCACCCGCGGACCGGTGTCCGACAGCAGCACGTTGCCCGGTTTCAGATCTCGGTGGACCAGCCCGGCCTCGTGCACCGCGACCAGCGCGGCGGCCACCCCCAGGGCGACGCCGTAGGCCAGGTCGGGGGTGAGCGGACCGTGCGTGGAGACCACCTGGGAGAGCGCGGGGCCCGGAACGTACTCCGACACCAGGTAGGGGCGGTCCTTGTCGGTGCCGTCCTCGATCACCGCGGCGGTGCAGAAAGGCACCACTCTCCGGGAGAATCTCACTTCCTCGGCGAAACGGGCGCGGAGCGTGGCATCGTTGAGGTGCATCGGGTGCGGGGTCTTGATCGCCACCACCCCGCCCTGCGGGTGCTGGGCCAGATAGACGATGCCCATGCCGCCCGTTCCGAGGCGGCCGAGCAGAAGGTAACGGCCGATGATGACCGGGTCCCCGACGGTCAGCGGCCGCACACCGGTCGGCATGCCGCTTATGGGACCTGTTCCCCCACGTGCCATCCTCGTTGAGCCTCTCGTGCGCGGGCTACGGCAAGCACACTGTGACGGGATTCGAGCGCCCTTCGCTGCCGACAGGCCAGAAGGGATATGAGAGGTAAGACGAATGATCCCTGGGGGTAAGAAATCCGTGGTGCGCGGGATGCCTTTGAGCCTGGACGGGACGGCGTGACCAGCGGGAAGGGCCCGCGCGGCTGAACACCGCCGGACATCGAAAACCCGGACCGCGGCGGGTCCGCCGCCCCCGCGCGCTCAGGCCGCCGCGAAACCGGACTGCGCGGGCGGGGTCCCGAGGGCGGAGGCGTCCCCGGTGGGAAGGCCGGACGCGGAAAGATCCGAGGCCAGGAGATCCTGCGCGGCGAGACCCTGGTCGGGTACGTCCTGGGCGAGCAGGTCCCGCGCGGAGACCTCGCCGGCGGGCGGGAGGTCCTGCGCGGCGGTGAGGAAGCGGGCGATGTGCGAGTAGACCTTGCGGGCCTCGGGGACGACGTCGGCGAGAATGGCGAAGACGTGCGGCATACGGGGCCACTCCTCGTACGTGACCGGCACCCCGGCCGCGCGGGCCCGCTCGGCCACCCGGCGGCCCTCGTCGCGCAGGACCTCGGTGGAGCCGGTGACGACCATCAGCGGCGGCAGACCGGTGTAGTCACCGAGGACCGGGGAGAGCAGGGGGTCATGGGGGTCGAGACCGGCCGTCCAGCGGCGGGCGAGCCAGTCGACGCGGCCGGCCGGGATCAGCGGGTCGAGCATCCGGTTGACCCTGCGGGGCGCACCGGTGAGATCCGTCCACGGCGACAGGCACACGGCGGCGGCCGGCAGCGGCATGCCCTGGTCGCGAAGCGCCAGGAGCGTGGCCAGGGTGAGGTGGCCGCCGGCCGAGTCCCCGCCGAAGACGATGTCGGCGGGGTCGTAGTCCTGCTCCAGCAGGCACCGGTAGGCGGCGATCGCGTCCGCGAGCGCCTCGGCCGGCCTGTGCACCGGGCCCTGGCGGTAGTCGACCGCCAGCACCGGCCGCCGGGCCGCGGCCGACAGGCGCCAGGTGATCGGCCGGTGGGTGACCGGGGAGCAGGCGAAGTAGCCCCCGCCGTGGAAGTAGAGCAGGACCTTGCGCTCGTCGAGCTCCTCGCCCGCGCGGACCCACTCTCCCGGACACGGCCCGGCCTCATCGGGTGTCACACGCACATGGACGGGCAGGCGGAGCGGAACCCTGCCCGCCAGAGCCACGATGCGCGAGGCCGCGACGAAACCGATGTCGGTTCTCAGCAGCAGCTGGGAGGCGGGTTTGAAGGTGCCGCGCATGATCGCGTTGAGGGTCGCGGCCTGCCAGCTGAAGGGGTAGGCCGGACTGACGTCCATATCTATCTCATGGCGCATGGGGGACCTCCACAAAAGGACATTCCCCTCATAACATACTTTTATCGGCGATTCTACATATCGAGCAGATTGCAACTATGTATCGCATCGGTATACAACACGCTGGGGGCATGACCGAATCCCGGTGAAAGCCCGACATCGGACCGGGCCACCACGCGCCGCCCGGATCCCGTGACCGGCTCGCACCCGCTCATCGCCAAAAATCCATTGCCCCTCCCCAGACCACCCAGGAGGATGGGAGGGCCGTTCTGACGCCCACCGGGAGGCAGCCTTCCTGCTCTACGCGCGTATCGCCGGATACGGCTTCCGCCGCCACTCCACCTACCGCGCCGCCGCCGTCGCCGGAGCCTTCACCAACACCGTCTTCGGCATCCTCCGCGCCTACGTCCTGATCGCCCTCTGGCAGGCCCGCCCCGGCCTCGCCGGCTACGACCTCGCCGACGCCGTCACCTTCTGCTTCCTCAGCCAGGCGTTCATCGGCCCCATGCAGGTCTTCGGCGGCGGCCTGGAACTCTCCGAACGCGTGCGCAGCGGAGACGTGGCCCTGGACCTGGTCCGCCCCGCCTCCCTGCAGATGTGGAGCCTCGCCGACGATCTCGGCAGGGCCGCATACCTCTTCCTGCTACGCAGCCTGCCGCCGACGGCCGTCGGCGCCGCGCTGTTCGGCCTCGTCGCGCCGGCCGACCCGGTGACCTGCCTCTCCTTCACAGCCGGCCTCATCCTGGGAGTGGTCGTCAGCTTCGCCCTGCGCTACCTGGTGGCGCTGTCCGCCTGCTGGGTGGTCGACGACCGGGGCGTGCAGTCGCTGTCACTGGTGACAACGCTCTTCTTCAGTGGCATGGTCCTGCCACTGAACCTCTTCCCCGGCTGGCTCGGCACCCTGGCCGAGGCACTCCCGTGGTCGGCCATGGTGCAGGTACCCGCCGACCTCTACCTCGGCAAGCGAGACGTCCTGGAAGCCCTGGGGTTCCAGCTCGCCTGGGCGGTGGCACTACTGGCCCTGGGAGCCCTGGCCACGGGCGCCGCCCGCAGGAAGGTCGTGATCCAGGGTGGTTGACGGCGCGCGAAGGACCACCGGGACGGGCGGCCGATGGTGAGGACCTACCTCCTGCTGGCCTGGACCTGGCTGAGAGCCTCGGCACAGTACCCGGGGCCGCTGATCATGATGATGCTGGGCTCGTTCGCGGTCAACGCGCTGGACGTGGCGGCGATCTTGGTGATCTTCGAGCACACCGGGTCGCTGGGCGGCTTCGGCCTGGCCGAGGTGATGTTCCTGTACGGCACCTCCGGCCTGTCCTTCGCCCTGGCCGACATGCTCTTCGGCAACGTCGACCGGCTCAGCCAGCACATCAGGAGCGGCAGCTTCGACACCATGCTGATCCGCCCGGCGAGCGCCTTCACCCAGATGGCCGTCGACCGCTTCAGCGTGCACCGCTTCGGCAGGACGGCACAGGCCGCCGTCGTGCTCGCCGTCGCCCTGCCCCAGCTCGGCCTCGCCTGGAGCAGGATCTGGATGATCCCGCTGATGGTCCTGTGCGGGGTCGTCATCTTCGCCTCGGTCTTCACCCTCGGCGGCGCCATGCAGTTCCTGCTGACCAACGCCCCCGAGGTGGCCAACGCCTTCACCTACGGCGGCAGCACCCTCACCCAGTACCCGCTGAGCGTCTACGGCTCCGAGCTCGTCAAGGGCGTCACCTTCGTCGTGCCGCTGGCGTTCGTGAACTGGCAGCCCGCGCTGTTCGTGCTCGACCGCGAGGACCCCTTCGGCCTGCCGTACTGGCTCCGTTTCGCCTCGCCCCCAGCGGCCGTCGCCCTGGCCGCCGTCGCCGCCCTGGCCTGGCGGGCGGGCATCCGCCGCTACCGCTCGACGGGAAGTTGACACATGATCGAACTCGACCGGGTCGGCCGCTCGTTCACCGTGGGCCGCCGCAGGGCCAAAAAGACCGTGCACGCCGTACGGGATCTGTCGTTCAGCGTGGAAGCAGGGGAGTTCGTCGGCTACCTCGGCCCCAACGGCGCGGGCAAGTCCACGACCATCAAGATGCTCACCGGCATCCTGGCGCCGACCTCCGGCAGCATCCGGGTGGCCGGGCTCGACCCGACGCGCCGCCGCACCGCGCTGGCACGCAGGATCGGGGTGGTGTTCGGCCAGCGGACGACCCTGTGGTGGGACCTGCCGCTGCGGGACAGTTTTGAACTGGTCCGACACCTCTACAAAGTAGATCAAAAAGACTTCCGGCGACGGCTGACCGAGCTGACCGAACTCCTCGGCCTCGCCGGTTTCATGGGCACTCCGGTCCGCCAGCTCAGCCTCGGCCAGCGCATGCGCGGCGACATCACCGCCGCGCTCCTGCACGACCCCGCCGTGCTGGTGCTCGACGAGCCCACGATCGGCCTGGACGTGGTCAGCAAGGCCGCCATGCGCGACTTCCTGCTCCGCCTCAACGCCGAGCGCGGCACCACCGTCCTGCTCACCACCCACGACCTGGGCGACATAGAGAAGCTCTGCCGCCGCGTCATGCTGATCGACCGCGGCAGCCTGGCCTTCGACGGCACCCTCGACGACCTGCGCGCCACCGCCCCCGGGGAGGCCTCCATGGAGGACGTGGTCGCCCGCCTCTACTCCGCCTGATCCCCGGGAAGGCCGGTGGCCGGAAGCTCAGCGGTAGTCCTGCTCGCCGGACTCCTCGTACTCCTCCTCGTCCCGGAACCGCGGCGCCCAGCGGGAGGGCATCAGCACCGGCAGGAACAGCAGGACGCCGAGGAGGGCGTAGACACCGGTGGTCAGCAGCAGGCCCATGCCGCGACCCGCCTGCAGGAGCAATGGGTGGAAGGTGGGCTCGTCGGGAACCAGCCCCATGGCGCGGCGGACGTCCAGGGCGTAGACCACGGTCCAGGCCAGCAGCACCATCGACGGAACGAAGGTGGCCAGCGGGGAGACCCGACCGGCGACCACCAGGCCGACCAGGAGGCCGATCGCGGCCATCACCCCGAGGGCGATCCAGACCCTCGAGCCGTTCTCCGCGGGAACGGGAAGGGGCGCCAGGCTCACCCCCGCCTCCTGCACCGCCCAACCGGCGCCGAAGAGCAGCACCGCCGCCATAACCAACCCGACAAGCACCCCAGAAACGTGCCGCATCCCTACCACCTTGGATTGAAGGATCTGTCAGGATCGCGGCCACCATAGCGACAAAAATCTTAAAACGGCAGACATCTCAGAGGCGTGAGAGCATATGGGGCACCATGCGCGCCCGTCTCCCATTACGCCTCACGCGCGCGGCCGCCTTCTCGGCCGTCTGCGTGACGCTCGCCGTCCTCGGCCACGTGGTCGCGGGCGGTTCCGGGCCGGAGCCGTGGGCGGTGGCGAGCGGCGCAGCCGCGGTCATGGCGGTGAGCGTGCTGCTCGCCGGGCGCGAGCGGTCCACCGTGGCGATCAGCACCGTGCTGTCCGTCCTGCAACTGTCCTTGCACGAGTTGTTCCTCCTCGGTGACGCCACCGGGATTCCAGTGGCCCCGCACCCGCACGCCAGGGGGCTGGGCGAGAGTCTCGGCATGCTCGTCGCGCACCTCACCGCGACGCTGGTCACCGGATGGTGGCTGGCCCGCGGCGAGACCGCCCTGTGGGCGCTGCTCCGCTCGGCCCGGCACCGCCTCGGCGCGATGTTCCGGCTGCTGCGGCTCCCGGCCGTGGCCGCGGCTCCGCCGCGTCCCGCCCGCACCCCGGTCACGCCCGTCTTCGCGCGCGCCGTTCTCCGTCACTCCGTCAGCCGGCGTGGTCCTCCACTCCCCGCCGCCTGACCCGCCCCCCGAAATCCTGAAATCCCGAAGTGGAGAACCCCCATGCCGCTTTCCCATGCCCGCCGCCTGGCCACCGTCACCGCCGGTGTCACCGCCCTCACCCTCGGTCTCGCCCTGCCCGTCCTCGCGCACGTCACCATCAATCCCAACAGCGCCCAGCAGGGCGGCTTCACCAAGGTCGCCTTCCGAGTCCCGAACGAGCGTGACGACGCCTCCACGAACAGGCTGGAGGTGACCTTCCCCGTCGACCACCCGCTGGCGTTCGTCTCGGTCAAGCCGGTACCCGGCTGGAAGGTCAAGGTGGTCGAGGGCAAGCTGCCCAAGCCGGTCACCACCGAGTACGGCGAGCTCACCGAGGCGGTCACGAAGGTCATCTGGTCGGGCGGAAAGATCGAACCCGGCCAGTTCCAGGAGTTCGAGGTGTCCATGGGCAAGCTGCCCACCGACACCGACCAGCTCATCTTCCCCACCACCCAGACCTACACCGGTGGCGAGGTCGTCAAGTGGGCGGACGAGCCCAAGGCCGACGGTTCCGAGGCCGAGCGTCCGGCCCCGGTGCTGAAGCTCACCCCCGCCTCCGCCGAGGGTGACGGTCACGGTGCCGCCGCCTCCGCGACGCCGTCGGCCGTGGCCGTAACGGCCGCACCCTCGGTGGCCCCCGCCGCCTCCGCGTCCGAGGGCTCGGACGGAACCGCCCGCCTGCTCGGCGGGGCCGGCCTGGTGCTCGGGCTCGTCGGGACCGTGGTCGGCGCCCTGGGCCTGCGCCGCGGCGGCCGCGCCTCCTGATCCGGCGCGAGACGGCCCCGGAGAGCAGCTCTCCGGGGCCGTCTCGTGTTCTCCGGCGGAACGGGCGAGTCGAGTACGCCACCGTGCTCCACTCGCACCCGAGCGACCTGCGCTACCGCGAACTCGCCCTGGTCTGGCATGAGAGCCTGTGGCGGGCGGGCGTGGCCGCGACGTGGCCTCCGGGAGCGTGCCCGGCTGCGCCTGAGCTCAGGCGGTGATGTCCTTGCCGGTGAAGCGTGCCCAGGCGATGGAGCAGAAGACCGCGGCGTAGGCGGCGAAGACCAGCAGGCCCTGCCCCATGTCTCCGGTGGCCACCGGGTCCCGCAGAACGCCGTCGAAGCCGCTCCACCACTCGGTGAGCAGGTACGGCTGGAGCGCGGACAGCTGCGGAACGGCTCGCAGGACCTGGGCCACGATGACGATGACCACTGTCGAGGCGATGGCTCCGACGGACACCTCGGTCAGGGTCGACAGGGCCAGTGCGATGGCGGCCAGGGCCGCCATGCCGGCGGTGACGTACAGCACGACGACGCCGATCCGCAGCACCCCGTCGAGGAAGGGGATCGTCCCTCCCGACAGCAGCGTGATCGGGCCCGCCGGGAACAGCACCAGGCCGACCAGGAGCGCGGACAGCGCCACCGCGGTGACGGCGGCCAGGCAGAAGAGGACCACGGTGGCGTACTTGACCGCCAGCAGGCGGGTCCGGCCCGCCGGGGCCGCGAGCAGGTAGCGCAACGTGCCGATGCCCGCCTCCCCCGCGATCGAGTCCCCCGCGACGATCGCGACGGAGACCGGCAGCATCAGCTGCACCAGCAGCGAGAGCGCGGCGAAGGTGAGGAACAACCCGTTCCCGGTGATCTGCTCGAAGATCGCCGGAGCACCGGTCCCGTCCCCGCCGGTCCCGGCGAACATCCGCAGCGCGATGCCGATCAGCACCGGGATCACGGTGAGCACCCCGAGCATGGCGAGGTTTCTGGGCCGCCGGAACGTCAGGCCGACCTCCGAGCCGAGCAGCCGCAGCCACGCCCTGGGGGCGCTCACCGCCCGCGGCGGGGGAATCGGGCGCCCACCGGCGACCTGACCCGCCGTCATGACCGGGTCCCTCCCCTGGGCCGGGTCCTGGTCAGGGGTGGCGCGTGTGACGTTCTCGGTGGACACGGCTTCCTTTCCGCTAACCGTCGACATCGAATCCCTCCCCGGTCAGGCCCATGAACACGTCCTCAAGAGTGGGTCGCTGGACGGCCAGGCCGCGGACGGCGACACCACCGGTGACCAGCGCGGCGCATACCTGTTCCGGCAGGCCGGCTCCCAGTGCCGCGCTGACGTCGCCGTCACCGAGACGGATCTCCGGCAGGCCGAGTCCGGCGAGCACCGCCGCCGCCGCCTCGACGTCGGGGGTCTCCACCCGGATCCTGACCGTCTCCGATGCCCGCAGGTCGGCGATGGGTCCCTGCGCGACCAGCCGTCCGGCCCGCATGACCGCGACGTGGGAGCACATCTGCTCCACCTCCGCCAGCAGGTGGGAGGAGACGAAGACGGTGGTCCCCTCGGCGGCGATCTCCTTGACCAGGCCGCGCACCTCACGGGTGCCCTGCGGGTCCAGCCCGTTGGTCGGCTCGTCGAGGATCAGCAACTCCCTGGGGCCGAGCAGGGCGGCGGCGATGGCCAGCCGCTGGCGCATGCCGAGCGAGTAGGCCCGGTAGCGCTTGCCCGCCGCGGCGGCCAGGCCCACCCGTTCCAGCGCGAGTCCGATCCTGGCCGAGACGGTGCGCGGGTCGGCCGACGGGTCGGCGGCGTCATAGCGGCGCAGGTTCGCCTCGCCCGACAGGTAGGGGTAGAAGGCCGGCCCTTCGACCAGCGCTCCCACCCTCGACAGCACGCCGCCCACCCCGCCGGGCATCGGCGTGCCGAGCAGCCGCCACTCGCCCGCCGTCGGCGCCACCAGGCCGAGCAGCATGCGGATGGTGGTGGTCTTGCCCGAGCCGTTGGGGCCCAGGAAGCCGAACACCGACCCGCTGGGCACGGCGAGGTCGAGGGCGTCCACGGCCACCTGCCCGCTCCCGAACCGCTTGGTCAGCCCGCTGGTGACGATGGAGAGCTCCGCGCCGGGCGCCTCTCTCCGGGCACCGCCCCCCGGATCCCCGACACGGGATCCGGGGACGTCCACCGCGAGCCCGGCGTCTGTCGGCATCCGGCTCATTTCCGACCGGCCGCCTCGGACAGTTTCTCCGGGGTGACGGCGCCGACCAGCAGGCGGCCGTCGTCGGTCAGCAGCGCGGAGACCAGCTTGGTCTGGATGACCTTGCCGCTGCCCCAGGTCCCGCTGATCGGCTTGGCCGACTTCAGCAGGGCGTCGCCGATCGCGCCGACGCCCGCTCCCGCGGATTCCTCGCCCTGGCCCGACCCCTGGCCGGTGAGTTCCTGCTCGGAGACGGGGATCACCGCGACCGTGGTCCAGCCGTCGCCGACGGTGCTGATCTCGCCCCTGAGCTTCTCCGCGTCCTCGAGGTTCTTGTCCTGCTCCGGCCGCCGCTCCTTGAGGATCTCGGCGATCGACGTCTCCTCGACCTTGGCGCCCGCGGGCGGGGTGAAGGTGAAGTTCTCCGCGGCGGGCGGGGAGAAGGTGACCGAGGTGAAACCGACCTCGAAGGCGGGCTCGGCCGCGCTCCTGGCGTAGACCTGCACCCGCAGCGGGACCAGGGTCTCCCCGTCCAGCGCCAGCTTGACCTCCTTGACCAGGGACGAGGTGTCCTTGGGCGCGAACGCGAGCTGGTAGGCCGCACGATCGGCGACCTTCTCGGTGTTGCTCACGCTGACCACCGTGTCGGCGCCGACCCGCTGCAGCAACTGCTGGGCGAGTTGCTGCGGCGTGGTCGCCGTGGGCAGTGCCTCGTGGGCGCGGGCCGCTTCCTCGCCCTGTTCCCCGCTCCCGGCCTTGACCCGGGTGGCCTTGTTCTCGTCGCTCTGCCACAGCCAGATCTGGTCGCCGTTGGTGATCAGGTCGGTCTCGCTCATCCGGCCGGGAAGGGCGAAGCGGACCTTGTCCGCCCCTCCGTACCAGACCTTGAGCTCGTGCGAGCCCGAGAGCAGGGCGATGGGCGAGGACCCGCCCATGCCCGGCACCTCCGGCAGTCCCGGCAGCCCGAGTGAGGCGGTCTGCATGACGGTGCCCGACATGGGTTTCAACCCGGCCCGGCCGGCCTGGGCCGCGCTCGCGAGCAGCTGCTCGGCGGTACGCTCGGGCAGGACGGGATCCCCCTGGACGGCGGCGATGACCGGCCCGGCTCCGATGGCTCCGGCGATCACCGCGACCGCGGCGGCCGGCACGGCCCACCTCACTGCGCGTCCACGTCTCGCTCGTTCTGACATCTCATTCCTCCACGCTATGCCGTCAGTGCCTGTGAACAGCAGCCTGCGGGACGGCTCCTGTGCCGAGGCTGAGACAGACTGAGAGGGCTCACAGGATTCTCAGCCACCTCTCAGGCCGGGTGGTCGAGGATGGGAACGTCCAAGGTGAGAGAAGAGGTGGATCATGCGGGTTCTCGTCGTGGAGGACGAGCGGCGGATGGCCGCGGCCCTGCGGCGGGGGTTGCAGGCCGAGGGGTTCGTGGTCGACCTCGCGCACGATGGGGAGGACGGCCTCCACCAGGCCAGGCACGGCGAGTACGACGTGATGGTGCTGGACATCATGTTGCCCAGGATCTCCGGCTACAACGTCTGCAAGCAGCTGCGGGCGGAGGAGAACTGGGTGCCGATCCTGATGCTGTCGGCCAAGGACGGCGAGTACGACATGGCCGACGGGCTCGACCTCGGTGCCGACGACTACCTGACCAAGCCGTTCTCGTACGTGGTGCTGGTGGCCAGGCTGAGGGCGCTGCTGCGGCGCGGCGCGCACCGGCGCCCGTCCGTGCTGAGGGCCGGGGACCTGGCACTGGATCCGGCGCGGCGACGCGTCACCAGGGGCGAGACGCCGGTGGAGCTGACGCCCAGGGAGTTCGCGCTGCTGGAGTTCCTGATCCGCCACCACGACGAGGTGGTCTCCAAGACGGAGATCCTGGAGCACGTCTGGGACACCTTCGACACCGACCCCAACGTGGTCGAGGTCTACGTCGGCTATCTGCGGCGCAAGATCGACGTGCCGTTCTCCAGGAACGCGCTGCAGACGGTGCGGGGAGCGGGATACCGGCTGGCCGGCGATGGTGGCTGAGATGGCGGCTGCTCCCGCGCCCCGGCCCCGCCAGGCTCCTCCGGCCGACCCGCCCCCGGCGACCGGCGCGACACCGGGGGGAAGGCGTCGCGCGGTCGGCCTGTGGCGGCGCCGGAGCCTGCGCTTCCGGCTGACCGCGGTCGCCTCGGCCGTGCTGGCGGTGGCACTCGTGGTCTCGGCGTACGTGATGATCGGCGTGCTTCGCAACGCGCTGCTGAGCACCATCGACGACTCGATCTACCAGCGGGCCAGGGAGACGGTCTCGCTGGCCGACGCCGAGCGGCTGCCCAACGAGGTGACCTCGCCGGACGGCACGCTCCTGCAGGTGATCGACGGCGCGGGGCGGATCACCCACACCACCGCCGGCACCGACCGGCTGGTGCCGCTGCTGAACGCCGCCGACCGGGCCGAGGCGATCGGCGCGGCCGAGGCGCGCTTCCTGGACGGGAAGCCGTACGGCATCCCGCACGTGCTGCGAGTCCGGGTGCTCAGCGCCGACGGGGGAAGGACGGTGATCGCGGCGCGCCCCTTCAGCGAGGTGCAGACCAGCATCTCCACGGCCGGGCACGTGCTGCTCGTCGGCACGCCGCTGCTGCTGATCCTGCTCGCCGGGGTCAGCTGGGTGATCATCGGCGGGACCCTGCGGCCGATCACGGCACTGCGCCGGGGCGCGGAGGAGATCACCGACACCGCTCGCTCCCATCGCCTGCCGGTGCCCGAGGCGCGCGACGAGGTGCACAGCCTGGCCACGACGCTGAACGCGATGCTGGCCCGGCTGGAGAAGGCGGACATCCGGCAGCGGGCCCTGGTCTCGGACGCGGCGCACGAGCTGCGCAGCCCGCTGGCGAGCATCCGGCTCCAGCTGGAGGTGGCGCTCGGCCATCCCGGAGGGCAGGACTGGCAGGAGACGGCCGAGGGCGTGCTGGAGGACACCATGCGCCTGTCCCGGCTGGCCGAGGACCTGCTCGCGCTGGCCCGCCTGGACGAGCGCGGCGGCACACCGGCGCGCAGGGAGCCGGTGGAACTGGACCAGCTGGTCCAGCAGACCGTCGAGCGGTACGGCCAGGCCGTCACTGTGAAGATCGACGACGGCCCGATGGTGACGACGGGGGACGCGCTGGATCTGGGACGGGTGCTGGTCAACCTGGTCGACAACGCGCTGCGGCACACCCGCACCGTTGTGCTGGTCGAGTTGCGGGACGAGGGAGCCGACGCCGTGCTGACCGTCACCGACGACGGGCCCGGCATTCCCGAGCCCGACCGGGAGCGGGTGTTCGACCGGTTCACCCGGCTGGACAGCGCGCGCAGCCGCGACGAGGGCGGGGCCGGTCTTGGCCTGGCGATCGTGCGCGAGACGGTGCACGCCCACGGCGGCGCGGTCCACCTGGAGGACGCCTCACCCGGTCTCCGGGCGGTCGTACGGCTTCCCCTGTCCTGAGCGGGGCCTGTCAACCGTCTCCTTGCCACCGGATTCCCCGGCGCCACGATCCGTATGATCCTGGGGTACTCCCCTGCGGCCTCTGCGGGCCGCGTCCCTTCCGGCACGCGAGCCGTGCGAGCCGTCCCCCCGAGGAGACCGATGAGCCTGCCTGACAAGGGCCGCAGCACCGAGGAACTGCTCGCCGAGATCACCCGCCTCAAGCGGGACGACCTGCCGGTGCGCGGCGGCAAGGTGACCGCGTACGTCTACGACACCGGGCGCCCCGAGGTGCACGAGGCCGCCGCCAGGGCCTACTTCGAGATGCTTGAGGTCAACACCCTCGACCCGACGGCGTTCCCCAGCGTCGTGGAGATGGAGAAGCAGGTCGTCGGCGCGGTCGCCGAGCTGCTCGGCGGAGGGTGGGGCATCTTCACCAGCGGCGGCACCGAGTCGATCATGCTGGCGGTGAAGGCGGCCCGGGACTCCGGGAAGACCGAGGGCCGCCCCCGGATGGCGGTCCCGGTGACCGCGCACCCGGCCTTCCACAAGGCCGCGCACTACCTGGGGGTCGTGGTGGACCCGGTGCCGGTGGACCCGGTGACCTTCCAGGCCTCCCCCGCGGCCGTCGAGGCCGCGATCAGCGAGGACACCGTCCTGGTGGTCGCCTCGGCTCCGTCCTACCCCCAGGGCGTGATCGATCCGATCTCCGAGATAGCCGCGATCGCCGCCGCGCGCGGCGTGCCGTGTCACGTGGACGCCTGCGTGGGCGGGTGGCTGCTGCCGTGGCTGCGCGAGGCCGGGGCGAGTGTTCCGCCCTTCGACCTGTCGGTTCCCGGGGTCACGTCCCTCTCGTGCGACCTGCACAAGTTCGGCTACTCCCCCAAGGGTGCGTCGGTCGTGCTGTTCGCCGACCCGGCGCTGCGGCGCCGGGCGTACTTCGCCTCGGCGTCGTGGCCCGGCTACACGGTGATCAACGCCACGGTGCAGAGCTCGAAGTCCGCCGGCCCGCTGGGCGGCGCGTGGGCCACCTTCCAGGCCCTGGGCAGGGAGGGCTACCTGGAACTCGGCCGCACCACCCTGGCGGCGGCCCGCATGCTCCGCGAGGGCATCGCGAAGATCCCGGGGCTGCGGGTGCTCGGCGACCCCGAGTCCGCGCTGGTCGCCTTCGGCTCGGACGAGGTGGACGTGTTCGTACTGTCCGACGAGGCCAGGAAGCGGGGGTGGTTCCTGCAGCCGCAGCTGTCGTACGCGGGTATCCCGGCCAACATCCACATCACGGTGACCGGGGTGACCCTGCGGGGTGTCGAGGCGATGCTGGAGGTGATCGCGGAGGCGGCGGAGGCGGCCCGCGGGCGCGGCCCCGCGCGGTTGCCCGAGGGGCTGGTGGAACTGATCGCGGAACTGGACCTGGACACGCTGGACGACGAGACCTTCGGCGAGCTGGCGGCCTCGGTCGGGGTGGATCTGGGCGGTTCCGGCCAGCCGGAGATGGCCGTGGTCAACGCCGTCCTGGACGCCCTTCCCGCCGACCGCCGGGAGGCCATCCTGATCCGCTTCCTGTCGGTCATCTACTCCTGACGCGCCGCGTCATCGCCGGAGCCTGGTGACGGTCGCCAGGGCGGCGCGGGCGGACGCGGCGTCGTGGACCCGGAACACCCGGGCGCCCTGCCAGGCGGAGACCGCCAGCGTGGCCATGGTTCCCGCGTGGCGCTCGTCCACCGGGAGCCCGCCGAGGGTCTCACCGACGAAGTCCTTGTTGGAGACCGCGACGAGCACCGGCCAGCCGGTGCCGACCATCTCGTCCAGGCGACGGCTGATCTCCAGGGAGTGCCAGGTGTTCTTGCCGAAGTCGTGCGCCGGGTCGATGAGGATCGACTCCCTGGACACTCCCGCGGCGACGGCGCGTTCGGCGAGGTCGACGGTGTAGCCGATGACGTCGGCGACCACGTCGGCGTAGGCGATGCGGTGCGGGCGGGTGCGGGGGGCGACCCGTCCCGCGTGCGCGCAGACCAGGCCGATGCCGTGCTTGGCCGCGACGGATGCCAGGTTGGGGTCGACCCCACCCCAGGTGTCGTTGAGCAGGTCGGCGCCCGCCTCCGCGACGACCTCGCCGACCTCCGCACGCCAGGTGTCGACGCTGATGATGAGCCGGGGGTGGCGCCGCCTGACCTCGGCGACCAGGTCGGCCACCCTGCGGATCTCCTCCGCGGGGTCGACCTCGTCACCGGGACCCGCCTTGACGCCGCCGATGTCGACGATGTCCGCGCCTCCGGCGACGGCACCGTCCACCGCCTCCAGGGCCGCCGCGAAACCGTAGGTCCTTCCCCGGTCGAAGAAGGAGTCGGGGGTGCGGTTGACCACCGCCATGATCGCGAACTCACCGGGCCGGAACTCACGGCCTCGCAGGTGCAGAGTAGTCATCGAGACCGAGCCTATAGCCCGGTGTCGGAGAGGACGGCGCTCCCACCTGCGCCGCCTCTGGGGGAAACCTGGGGAAAACTGACGAGCCTCGGGGCTCCTACGCGGCCGACCCACTTTCGGCCACGGACAGGAACTCCTGGGCGATGGCGGGCAGCCGCCGTCGCGCGTGAACGATGGCGATCACCCGGCGGACCGAGGGATCGAGGGTGCGGACCACGAGTCCGGCGCGGGCGGCCTGCTCGGCCATCCCCCGGTACCAGAGCATCGAGGCCGTACCCGAACGGACGGTGCTCAGCCAGTTGCCGCGCTCGTCGAGCTGCGTCGCCACCACGGGGGCCACACCGTGCTTGGCGAAGAGCGCGTCGAACTCCCTGCGCCGGGAGCTGCCGGGAACCGGCAGTACCAGGCGCATGCCGTTGAGTCTCCTCACCGGCACCGGGTCGGGCAGGTCCACGCCGGGCGGGGAGATCAGCACGATCTCCTGGCGCTCCAGCGGGTGGCTGACCAGATCGGTGGGGACGGGCAGGTCCGTCAGGCCGAGGTCGGCCCGCTGGTCCCTGATGGCGCTCACCACGCCGTCCCGCCCGTCACAGCGGACAATCTGAATGCGTACCCCGGGATGTTCCGCGGTGTACGCGGGGAGAAGGCGTCCGGCCAGCCCCGGTTCGAGGCTGGGTATCGAGGCGATGCGGAGCTCCGCCTCGGAGGTGTGGCCGTGCGTGGACAGTGCCTCGATCTCGCGAACGGCATCGAGTGCCTCCCTGGCCAGCTTGACCACCCGGCGCCCCTGTGCCGTGACGACCACGCCACGTCCGGAACGCGCGAACAATGTCATCCCGAGCTCTCGTTCCAGATCCCTGATCGCACGGGAGAGCGCGGGTTGTGCGATGTACAGCGATCTGGCCGCGTCGGTCATGGTGCGATGCTCCGCCGTCGCGACCACATAGCGGAGCTGCTGCAGATTCATGACTTGAAGCTAGGTCACGAGCCCCGGATCGGTCCGGCACATCGCGGAGATCACCTCGGCTGATTTCGGAATGTAATCGAACGCAGCGACATCCGTGACGGATGATAAATCAGTATGCTTACGCCCCAAATTTGGCAAAGGTCCGGACCTGTAGCGCAGACCGGGGGCTCGGGTTCGCGGGGAGACAACTTGGCAGCCAACGAACGACACCCTCCGCCGCGGGGACAGACCGCATCCGGCACCACCCGTAAGAGCGACTCAGGGCCGCCCTCGGCCTGCACCGCACCGGCCGGGGAAACCCCGCCCCCGCCTCGCGGCACCCCCGTGACCAGGGGTTTCCGGTTAGCGACGACCGGTGTTCGTACCGGCCGCGAGAAGAACGGGGCATGGCGGTGCGACATCCGGCCGGCACCGACCCCGTACTGGCGTCATAGGTTAAGAGACCATTTACCGTAGATTGGTCATCTGTCTGTCATGTCCAGGTATGGGGACTAGAATCCTGGCAAATTCCGTTCAATCGGGGAGCCTTGGCTGTTTTGCCAGGTGGACCGGGGCAAAACGTAGTAGGAAGCGGTGTGACGATGCACCTTGGGCAAGACTCGGGGGATCTCGCCGGCGAAAGCGGGAAACGGCGCCCCCGGCGCCGCGGGAGCCGCGGCGGGGGCTCCGGTGCGAGCCACGGCGGCGCGCAGGGTCCGGCCGAAACGCAGTCCCCCCCTCCCGCGCCTCAGGTCCACAACGTGTCCGACGGCGCCCAGGGTGCCCCCGGCGGGCGGGGGACGCTCCCCCCGCAGGCTCAGCCCGGCACGCGGGGTCTCTCCGACGGACAGGAGACGCTTCCTCCACAGGGCACGCGCGACGGGCAGGGGACACCCCTCTCGCACGCCGGGGCGGGTCCGGGGCCCGCCGGACCGTCCCGCCCGGCCGGGGGACGGCCCCGCTTCGCCAGGCCGCTGACGGTCGGCGCGCTCATCGGCTGGACCGCGCTGTCGGTGATCCTCCCCGGCGCGGCGCACCTGCGATCGGGACGCCGCCGCGTCGGATACATTCTGCTAACGATCTTCGGCGCGTTACTGCTCGCCGTCCTGGTCGGCGCGCTCATCCTCAGCGGCGAAGGGAACGCGGGCTTCGTCGCCCGGGACAGCACGCTGATGACCGGGGCGGCCCTGGCCATCGCCGGCGCGATCGCCTGGTTCCTGCTGGTGCTCTTCTCCTACATCTCCCTGGGACCGCAAAGGCTCAGCGGCAGGGGACAGATCGTGTCGGGCATCGCGGTGGGCGTGCTGTGCGTGTCGGTGATGGCGCCGTTCGCGCTAACCGCGAGCACCGTGCTGACCCTCAAGGAGGCGGCCAACAGCATCTTCGAGAGCAACGCGGGCAATCCCAGCGCCGCCCCCGTCAAGCACGAGGATCCGTGGGGCGGGCGCGATCGGGTGAACTTCCTGCTCATCGGCGGCGACGGGGCCGGGAACCGGGAAGGCGTGCGGACCGACAGCATGAACGTGGCCAGCGTGCACGTCGCGACCGGCAACACCGCCATGTTCAGCCTTCCCCGTAACCTCCAGCACGTCCGCTTCACACCGGGCACCGCGCTCGCCAAGCAGTTCCCCAACGGCTTCATGCGCGAGTTGCCCAACGGCGGCCTGCTCAACGAGGTCTGGCAGTACGCCGAGGACCACCCCGAGGTCATGCCCGGCAAGAAGACGGGGCAGCGAGGCCCCGCGGCGCTCATGGACGCCATCGGCTACACGCTCAACCTGAAGATCGACCACTACGCCCTGGTGAACATGTACGGCTTCGCCCACCTGGTCGACGCCATCGGCGGCCTGAAGATCAAGGTGGAGCGCGACGTCCCGTGGGGCGGCCTCTACGGCACCGCCGGGACCATCAAGGCCGGATACCAGAAGCTCACCGGCGAGGAGGCGCTCTGGTACGGGCGTTCCCGCGTCGGCAGTGACGACTTCTCCCGGATGGCCCGCCAGCGCTGCGTCATCGGCGCCTTCGCCCAGCAGGCCACCCCCTCGGTGGTGCTCACCAACTTCGCCAAGATCGCAAATGTGGCCAAGAAGTCCGCCAAGACCGACATTCCCCGCGAGTTGCTTGAGCACATCACCGAACTGGGGCTGAAGGTCAAGGACGCCAGGATCGTCAGCCTCCAGTTCGTGCCGCCGGAGTTCTACACCGGCTCGCCGGACTGGCAGAAGATCCGTGCCGCGACCGCCAGGACGCTGCGCCAGTCGGTGCGGCCCGCCCGCCGCCCCCAGGCCGCGGGGGTGACCGCCTCCCCCGGCGCGAGCGGCGCGACGCCCGCCGCCACGCCCAAGCCCTCCAGGAGCACGGCGGTCCAGCCGAGCCAGACCCCCACCCAGAACGGCAAGTCCGCCCAGTCCCTGGACGAGGCCTGCGGGTTCTGACCGCAGATCACCCCGCGCGGTACGGCCGGTCCTCCCCGGGGAGGGCCGGCCGTACTTCTCTGTCGAACCGGCGCCCGCCGGGACCGTCGCGTCCCCGGCTCAGCCGATCCCGACGGCCCTGGCGGTCCTGGGCAGCAGGGCGAAGGCGCCGAGATAGATCAGGCCCGCCACGATCAGCAGTGCCTGGTAGCCGATGACCAGCGCCAGATACTCCAGGCAGCCGCCGACCATCGCGCCCAGCAGGTTGGCGCCGAAGGACACGGTGGCGTCGGCGGAGTCGGCGAAGCGCTTGGCGAACACCACGTTGGCCGCGAAGATCGGCAGGAACGCCACGACCACGGCGACCACCGCGCGCAACGGCAGCGGCAGGCCCAGCAGCCAGGAGTTGGGCACCAGCCAGGCCAGGACCAGCCCGGCGAGCAGCACGCCGTACATCACGGGTAGAGACGGCACCCGGAAGCGGCGGGTCACCTCCACCGCGGCGAGCACGGCGACCAGCACCCCGCCGAACACGATCGCGTTCACCACCCAGGTGGTGCCGAACAGCAGCGCGAACCCGGTGACGCTCTTGGTCTCCAGCAGCAGGAACGCCACGCCGAGCAGGAAGAGGTCGGCGTACGGGCGCATCCGGCGGTACGGGCCGGCGACGGCGCGGACGGCGAGCAGGCTGACGAGGAGGATCAGCCCGAGGGTGATGATGTAGATCTGCGGGATCGTCTGGTCCTTCAGGTAGAGGAAGGGCCGGTCGTCACCGGTCGGCGGCGGGGTGTCGGCGGTCGCCCCCGCCCACTCGGAGCCGCACCGCTGCGCCTCGGTGGTGAGACCCGCGGTGATCACCGCCTGCTGGCCGGTCTCGCTGACGATGTCGACGCAGGGCTTGTGGCCGAAGGCGGCCTGCATGGTGGAGCCGAGGCGGTCCACCAGCCAGGTCTCGCGGTAGTAGTTGTACATCGAGAAGGCGCCGCCGGGCTTGAGGTGGTCCCTGGCGGCCTCCATCGCCTGCTGGGTGAACAGGTAGCTCTCCAGCCGCAGCGAACTCGCCCCGGAGACCAGGGTGAGCGAGTCGGGCAGCGCGAAGAGGATCAGGTCGTACTTGCCGGAGGTCCTCTCCAGGAAGGCGCGGCCGTCGGTGACGTGGGTGGTGACCCGGGGGTCGTCGTAGGGCCTGTCCGGGTGGTAGGAGCGCCCGAGTTCGAGCAGCTTGGGGTCGATCTCCACGGCGTCCACGTGCTTGGCGCCCTTGGACAGCGCGATCGACACGTCGGTGCCGCTGCCCGCGCCCACGATCAGCACGTCGTCCAGCTTGCCGGAGGCCGCCCGCTCGTACGGCAGGGCGTACTGGCGCTCCCACTCCAGGCGGCTCTTGGCCGGGGTGGCCTGCTGGTGCGGGATGCCGTTGACCTTGATGTCCATCAGCGGCACGTCGTTCCAGTGGCCGCGCACGTAGGTCACCTTGTAGTAGGGCGACCACAGCGCCCCGGCCGTCAGCGTCTCCATCGCGAGGGCGCCGACGATGACCAGCGACGGGACCAGCAGCGCCACGCGGGCCCAGACCCTGCGGGGCCAGAGCAGCACCGCGTAGGCGATCGCGGCGATCGTGCCCCACACCACCGGGGGCGCGCTGAGGAACGACAGCGCGGTGAACAGCCCGATGCCGCTGAGGCTGCCGATCAGGTCGTAGCGGTAGGCCTCCAGCCGTTCGAGTTCGGGGAAGCACCGCCCGACCAGCTCGGCCGGGCCCATCAGCACGATCGCCGCCGCGGCGAAGATCACCGGCAGGATCAGCCAGGCGGGCGGCCCGCTCTCGCTCAGGCTCGTCCAGTACAGGACGCCCTCGGTCTGGCGGTCCACGGTCACCGGGAAGAACAGCACGACCAGAACCAGGACCGCCAGCACGATCGGCGAGTAGTAGGGCTGCCGGGTGCTGCGCCCCACCCGCAGGAAGCCGAGCCCGATGCCGAGGAAGGATCCCAGCAGGACGAAGTTGGTGAAGTAACTGAGGTGAACGATGTTCGACCCGGTCCACCGGATCAGGGCCAGTTCCAGGAAGAGCATGAAACCACTGGCCACGATCAGTCTGGGACGGGTGCCCAGCCAGTGCGTGTGCCGGACATCGGAATGGGAGGTTGGCGTCGTCTCCGCCGCTGCGGTCATGCCGCCCAACGCTAGTGACCGGTACTCGCTCAGGGAAGGAAATCCACGCCCACCATTTGCACCGATTGGACACTTGAAACCTGATAGGGGACGGTTTCAACGGCTGGACGCGCTCGAGGTGAATGCAGGAATGTGGTGAAGTCCGATCCCCCCGAGTACCGGTGGTGCACATGCGAGTCCTGCTCCAGCTCCGCCCCTCTCCCGACGTCGTCGCGGCCGTGGCCGACCCCTCGGTGAGCACGGCGGCGGCCGACGTCGCCGACCCGCTGCCCGGGGTCGTCGTGGACCCCTCCTTCTCGCCCGTCGTCGTACCCCGCCCGGTGCCCGGCGCCGGAGGCGACCCGCTCTCGCTCAACCAGCCGCTGACGTTCTCCTTCGCCGCCGACGAGGCCTCCGTCCTGGTCCGCGGGGAGATCTCCGACGACGAGACATCCACCCGGATCACCCTGCTGCCCACGCTCCGCCCCGACGTCGTGGGGGTCTTCGCCGACCCGGTGATCGAGCGGGGCCTCACCTGCGGCGGCACGCCCCCGGTGGGCGACTGGCGTGACGTGGAGCGACTGCTCCACGTCACCGAGCTGGCCGGTGACGGCCTCGACGGCTCGGGCGTCGCGCTCGCGGTGCTCGACACCGGAATCAACTCCGCGCACGTCGCCCGGCACCTCGGCCGCGATGTCATCGTCGACGAGCGGCGCAGCTGGAAACCGTCGGGGGTGCAGGGCAGGGCGGGTGAGTTCCCCGTCGACCACGGCACGATGTGCGCCTTCGACGCGCTCATCGCCGCCCCGAGGGCGTCACTGATCGACATGCCGGTGCTGCTCTCCCGGCGCCCCGGCGGCTCGGCCCTGGACGGCCTGCTGTCGGACGCGGTGGCGGCCTTCGCCCACCTGCGCACCGTCCTGGAAGCCCAGCCCGCCGCTTCGCGGTCCCTGGTCGTCAGCAACAGCTGGGGCTCCTTCTCTCCCAGCTGGGACTTCCCCGTCGGCCACCCCGGCAACTACTCCGACAACCCGGCCCACCCGTTCAACCTGATCGTCTCCAGCCTGGAGCGGGCGGGCGCCGACGTGCTGTTCGCCGCGGGAAACTGCGGGCGCGACTGCCCCGACGGCCGGTGCGCGTACCCGGACCGGCCGATCACCGGCGCCAACTCCCACCCGCGCGTCCTGTCGATCGGCGGCGTCGACACCCGTGGCGAGCGGGTCGGCTACTCCTCTCAGGGGCCGGGCCGTCTCGTCGCCCGTAAGCCGGACCTGTGCGCCTACACCCACTTCTCCGGCTCCCGGGCCTTCGGCGACGACGAGGCGGACTCGGGCACCTCGGCCGCGTGCCCCGTCACCGCCGGCCTGGTCGCGGCCGTGCGCACCCGGTGGTCCTCCTCCCGCCTGTCCCCCGCCCAGCTGCGCACCCTGCTCCGGCGCACCGCCGACGACCGGAGCGACATCGGCTTCGACCACGACCACGGCTACGGCGTCGTCGACGCCGCCGGGATCCTCGCCTCGCTGCGCCGCCGCGCCGAACGCGTGCCGTGAGGTCATGCTCCTGATCACCGTACGGCTCCCGCCCGACGCGACGCTCGCGCGGGCCGAGCGGCACCTGGGGCCGCCGGAGAAGGAGAACCCGAGAATCGAGCCGTACGGCCCCCGGCCGGCCTTTCGCCCGGGGGCCGCCGCACAGGCGGCCGAGCCACGCCTGACTCGTCAGGACCCCGGCGCCCCGCGCGGCGAGCCCCGATCCATGAAGAAGTCGTGGACGCCGGGCTCGGGCGTCCTGGTGCCGGACGCCCGCGCCCCGGGGTTGACCTAGCGCTTGCTACGTCTTACGGTGGGGCGCACGCCGGATCGGGGCGAGAGATTGCGAGATCGCTGTGGGTCGACGCCTCATCGGGATGCTCAGGCCGTTCGTCCAGTGGCTGTCGGCGACCGACGCCTTCGCCAGGATCGCCCCCGGGATCGTGCCCAGGATGGACCGGGCCGCGCACCGCCTGACCCGGGGCAGGGTCGTGCTGAGCGACCAGATGCTGCCCACCCTCATCCTCACCACGACCGGCAGCAAAAGCGGCGAGCCCCGCGTCGCGCCGGTCTCCTGCCTGCCCGAGGACGACGGCGGCTTCCTGCTGGTCGGCTCCAACTTCGGCCGCCCGAACCACCCCGCCTGGAGCGGCAACCTCATCGCGACCCCGGAGGCCACGGTGAGCTTCCGGGGCCGGGTGTCACCGGTCACCGGTCGCCTGCTGACCGGCGACGAACGGGCCGACGCCTGGGCACGGCTGGTCGGGGCCTGGCCGGTCTACGACCGCTACACCGAGCGGGCGGCCGACCGCGAACTGCGCGTCTTCCGCCTCTCTCCTCGCCTCTGACCGGCCACGCCCACGGCGCCGTCGACACTCCCGGGATCCTCGCCTCGTTGCGCCGCCGCGCCGAACGCGTACCGTGAGGTCATGCTCCTGATCACCGTACGGCTCCCGCCCGACGCGACGCTCGCGCAGGCCATGCGGCATCTGGGACTGCCCAAGGAGGAGGTCGACACCGGCTACGGCCTGGTGCTCATCGACCCCGATCAGGGCCTGTACGGGCTGCGGGTGACCGAGGCCGCGGCCCGCCGTGTCGACCCCGCGGCGGGCGAGGGCCCCTACGCCGACCCGAGGATCGAGCCGTACGGCCCCCCGGCCTGAGGTCCCCGGAGGTCGTCGTGAGTCAGAGCCGACCGGGGTCGCGGCGCGTGCCGCCGGACCGGCTCGGCCACCTTGGGATCATGTCCGTAGTCAGGCATCGGCCGCCCCTTTGACATCGCGGGCACGGTAGGTGTCCTCGATGGCCAGGCCACTCTCCAGGCCCCAGCTGACGATCCGCGCCGGGTACAGCCCAGGTCACGTTGACCGACGAGGGCACGCGGCTCGCCGTCGAGGCGCACCGCGACGTGACCGTGCGGCTGGACGCCCTGGCGGGTGAACTGCCGGACGCCGACAGGGATCGGCTGGCGTCGGTCATCACGCGGCTTCTCAGCCGGCACGGCGCGCTGACGTGACACCCCCGCGACCTGGCCCGCTGAACGCGCACCGGCAGGCCGGGTTCGTGGCGGAGGACCGAAAGGCGCGGTCGACGCGGCATCCGGCGGCCTCGACGGTCAGGCGTTCTCGCGGTTGAAGACGCGGGTGCCCACCGAGACACAGACCACGGAGAAAACCGCGGTCACGGCGACGCCCACGACCACGGTCATCGTCGCGTAGTGGCCGACGAACAGCTCACGTATGGCCTCCAGCACGTAGCGGAACGGTGTGAGGCGTGACAGCGCGTCCAGCCAGCCGGGCGCCATCGACATCGGCAGGAACGCACCGGACAGCAGGACCAGCGGGACCACCGCCGTGCTCATGACCGGCGCGAACGCGTCGGGGTCCATGACGAGCGCGATCGCGTTGGAGAGCGCGGCCAGGCTGACCCCGAGCAGCGTCATCAGGGCGAGCGCGAGCAGCACGCCGGGGAGCGCCGCGCGCAGGCCGAAGGCGTAACCCACCGCGATCAGCATGATCGACTGGATCAGCAGGGTGAGCGAGCTGGCCAGCACCCGGCCGAGCAGCAGCGAGACGCGGTGCGCCGGGGTGACCCGCAGCCGGTCCAGCACACCGGCCCCGGCGTCGAAGACGATGCCGAAGCCGGACAGACCCGCACTGAACAGCCCGACCTGGACCAGCAGGCCGGGGATCAGCGTCTCCCAGGTGCCGATCGTGGCGAACAGCGGGCCGAACAACACCAGATAGAGCAGAGGCTGCAGTACCCCGAAGACGATCCCCGCCTTCTGCCGCAAGGCTATCCGGACGTTGTGCCGGAAGATCAGCCAGGTGTCGCGGACGACGCCCATCGAGCCGTTCACCGCCCCTCACCCGCCGCGCGAGCCTCTCGCCGCCCGCCTGCCGTTCCACCGGTGAGCGCCTGGCCGTCGGCCGTTCCATCGGCGGTGCGGACCTTGAAGGCCGTCGCGCCTCCCTCACGGGAACCACCGGGCACCTCGCCGGGCGCGTGAAGCTCACCTTCCTCCTGGGAGGCGCCGGGCGCGCGGGACTCGCCGGGCGGCTCACCACCTGGCGGATCGTCTCTCAGGGAGCGGCCGGTGATGGACAGGAAGACGTCGTCGAGGGTGCCGGTGCCGCCCTTGAGTTCGGCCGGGGTACCCTCGGCGACGATCACGCCGTGGTCGATGATGAACAGGCGGTCGGCGAGCGTGTCCGCCTCTTCGAGATAGTGCGTGGTCAGGAAGACCGTGAGGCCGGCACCGTCACGCAGGTCCCTGATCTGGTCCCAGAGGCCGGCCCGGCTCTGCGGGTCCAGGCCCGTGGTGGGCTCGTCGAGGAAGAGCAGTGACGGGTTGTGGACCAGCCCGAACGCGAGATCGAACCGGCGGCGCTGGCCGCCGGAGAGAGCCCCGCCCGGCCGCTCCCGCAACGCGGTCAGCCCGAGTCGGCCGAGCACCTCGGCGACCCGCTCCCGCGCCTCGGCCGGGCGCATGCCGTAGAGCATCGCGTGGAGTTCCAACTCCTCCCCCACTGGGTTCGCCGGGGCGATCCCGCCGCTCTGGGACACATAGCCGATGCTCCGCCGCACGCCCTTCGGGTCGGTGATCAGGTCGTGCCCGGCGACCGTGGCACTGCCCCCGGTGGGACGGAGCAGTGTGGTCAGCATGCGCATCGTGGTCGTCTTTCCCGCGCCGTTGGGACCGAGGAACCCGACGATCTCCCCGGCCTCCACCGCCAGGTCGACGCCCCGGACGGCCTCGGCACCGCCGGGGAAGGTCTTGCTCAGAGCTGATGTCTTGATCATTTGATCGCCTCCATTCGTAAAGTAACACCAAATTTGGGGTCACTGCAAAATTTGTCCGACCCCATAGAATGACCTCATGAGTGAGGGCCTGCGTGAGCGCAAGAAGCGGGAGACCAGGGAGCGCATCTCCGACGTCGCCACCGGGCTGTTCATGATGCGAGGCTTCGACAACGTGACGGTGGCCGAGGTCGCCAGAGCCGCCGACGTGTCGGTCAACACGGTCTTCAACTACTTCGGCACCAAGGAGGACCTGCTCTTCGACCGGCGGCAGGAGGTGGAGGACCTGCCGAGCAGGGTGGTGCGGGAGCGCGGGCCGGGAGAGAGCGCGCTGGAGGCACTGCGCCGTGACTTTCTCGACGCGCTCGACACACGGCACCATCGCTATGGCTTTCACGAGGGCAGTGACGCCTTCACCCGGATGGTCGCCGAGAGCCCTTCACTCAACGCCCGGATCAGGGAGATGAACGAGGCGCGCGAGCAGGCCCTGGCCAGAACGCTCGCCGACGAGGCAGACGCCGACCCCGACGACCTCACCCCCGCGTTCGCCGCCGCCCAGATCTGCGCGGTGCTGCGCGGACTGATGGTCCACGCCGTCCAGCGCATGCTCGCGGGCGAGACCCTCGACGCCATCGCCCCCGACCTGCGCCGGCAGGCCGAGTGCGCCTTCGAACTCCTGGAGTCGGGCATCGGCGGCTACTGCGTCAGGTCACCGAGCGCCCCGCACTGACCTGGCCCGACTCCCCTGGCGGAACCGGGCCGCCGTCAACGCGTTACGATCTTGGCTTGTCCTCGGTCATCCGACCCATCCGACCCCCTCAGGAGCCACCCGTGCCGACGCGCGAGCGTCTCCGCGCCGTGCTGGAAACGTCCCGTTTCCAGCACTTCATCACCGCCGTCATCGTGATCAACGCGGCCACACTCGGGCTGGAGACCTCGGCCGAGGCCGTCAAACGGTACGGCACGGTGCTCACCGTGATCGACCATCTGGCGCTCTACATCTTCGTCGCCGAACTGGCCGTCAAGCTCTACGCCCAGGGCTGGCGGTTCTTCCGCAACCCGTGGAACCTGTTCGACGCCGCGATCGTGACGGCCTCGCTGCTGCCCACCGCGGGTGGGCTCTCGGTCCTGCGGGCGCTGCGGATCCTGCGGGCGCTACGGCTGATCTCCGTGGTGCCGAGCCTGCGCAAGGTGGTGACCGCACTGCTCACCGCGGTGCCGGGGATGACCTCGATCGTGCTGCTGCTGGGACTTGTGCTCTACGTCGCGGCGGTGATGGGCACGAAGCTCTACCACGCCACCGCTCCTGAGTATTTCGGCGACCTGCCCACCTCGCTGTTCACCCTGTTCCAGATGATGACCGGGGACGCCTGGTCCGACATCACCCGCGAGGTGATGGACGAGCACCCGGAGGCGTGGGTGTTCTTCGTGGCGTTCATGCTGGTGTGCACGTTCGTGGTGCTGAACCTGTTCATCGCGGTGGTGGTCAGCGCGATGGAGGAGGAGCACGCCGAGGAGTCCGTGCAGGCGACCGCGGAGCTGGGGAGAACGGTGCTCGCCGAGTTGGCCGCACTCCGGGCCGAGGTGCGGGAACTGCGGGACCGGGTCCCCGCGACGCGCGGCGGCGGTCCGGGTACGGCCGCGAACGGCGGGCCGGGGAACAACGGCGCGGGAAACAACGGCGCGGGGAGCAACGGCGCGGGGAGCAACGGCGCGGGGAGCAACGGCGCGGGGAGCAACGGTACGGGAGGCAACGGTACGGGGAGCAACGGTACGGGAGGCAACGGTACGGGGAGCAACGGTACGGGAGGCAACGGTACGGGGAGCAACGGTGCGGGAGGCAACGGTACGGGGA
>NZ_JBEXGU010000115.1:27453-30478 GCF_040607515.1 Streptosporangium sp. NPDC005286
AGCAACGGCGCGGGAGGCAACGGCGCGAAAAAGCCCGCCACCCGGAAGGCGGCGGGCCGGCGCCGCTGACAGGCGTCAGGTCAGCGCGAGTAGAACTCCACCACGAGCTGTTCGTCCACCGGGACCACGACCTGCTCGCGCAGCGGGCGGCTCAGCAGGGTGAAGCGGAGCTCGGCGTGGTCGACGCCGAGATAGGCGGCGACCCTCTCGTCCGCGTACACGCCCTCGGAGGCGGCGACGAAGGGTTGCATCCGGCGTGACTTCTCGCGCACCGCGACGACCTGGCCCGGCCTGACCAGGTAGCTGGGAATGTCGACCTTGCGGCCGTCCACGGTGATGTGACCGTGGGCGACGTACTGGCGGGCCGCGTAGATGGACGGGGCGAGGCCTGAACGTAGCACCAGGGAGGCCAGGCGCGTCTCCAGCAGCACCACCAGCTCGGCGCCCGCACGGCCACCGCCGCGCAGCGCCAGGTCCCAGTAGCGACGCATCTGGCGCTCGGAGACGTCGTAGTACCAGCGCAGCTTCTGCTTCTCCATCAATCGCAGCCCGTAGTCACCGGTCTGCCGCCGGTTGGTCTTGCGACCGTGCTCACCCGGCGGGTAGGGGCGCTCCTCGAAGTATCGGACGGCCTTGCGGGTCAGCGGCACGCCCGCCCGGCGGGACAGGCGCACCTTCGGTCCGGTGTAGCGCACGCTCGCTCCTCTGTGGTTAGGTTTACCTTAGTTAGGCAAGGCTAATCTTATACAGCAGTTTCTCCCCGACCTCAAGGAGAGCCGGTCCATGCAGCCAGTCACCGCTCCGCCGATCCCCGAGCGGGTCCGCACCCTCGCCGCCGGCGCCACTCCCACCCACGTGTCCATCGCCGGAGGCACCAGCCCCGCGATGCCCGCCAGAGGTGGTGTGGACGGCGCCGGCCGGCCGGTGCTGCTCGTCCTGCCGGGCGACCCGCTCTATGGCGCCCGGGACGAGCCCGTGGTGACGGTGGACCTGACGTCGAACCGCTCGCTGGGGGAGCACGAGCTCTCGCGCGGCCTGCTCAAGGTGCAGGGGTGGGCGCAGGCCGTACCGGTGGCCGAGGTGCGGCGGACCGCTGTGGCGATCGCCGAGCGCTGCCCCGACGAGGCGCTGTTCGAGGTGCTGGAGGGAACGGACGGCCCCAGGCTGCTACGGGTCGACGTCGGCAGGGTGATCTATCTGACCGGCCCCGAGTCGGGTGTGCTGGACGCCGAGGAGTATCTCGGCGCCGCCCCCGACCCGCTGATGGGCGAGGCCGAGCGCATGCTCCACCACGTCAACGGTGCCCATCGCAGGCAACTGGAAGCCGCCCTGGGCTCCCTGCTCGCCGAGCCGGTGCCGGGGGCCTGGCTCTGGGAGCTCGACCGCTTCGGGGCGACGGTCCGCTGCGGCGTCGAGGACCCGACCCTGATCCGGCTCCCCTGGCCCTCGCCCATGACCGACGCCGAGTCTCTCGAGCACGCCGTACGCTGCCTGCTCTGCCACCGCTGACGGAGCGGCCGAGTGCGTCCGGGCAGCGGCTGGAAAAGTCCGGCCGAACGGCCGGGGAAGAGCGGAGGAAGTGCCGGAGAACGACCGACGCCGCTTTACCCCGTGGCTCCGTTTCCGGCAGCGGCCGGAAACAGAGCCGCGCTATTCCAGGCGAAACCGCGCCGAGAGCAGGGTCGCTCTCCGCGAAAACCATCCCGAGCGAAAATCGCCTCGGGAACGGAATATCAGTTCTCGGACACCACCTCGCTGGTGTTCCTGATGACCTGGTCGACGAAACCGTAGTCCCTGGCCTCGGTGGCGGTGAACCAGCGGTCGCGGTCCCAGTCCTCCTCGATCCGCTCCAGTGGCTGGCCGGTGTGGAAGGCGATCCGCTCGCGCATCATCTGCTTGGTGTAGAGCATCTGCTCGGCCTGGATGGCGATGTCGGCGGCCGTGCCGCCCAGGCCTCCCGAGGGCTGGTGCATGATCACTCTGGCGTGCGGCAGGACGTAACGCTTGCCGGGCGCACCCGAACAGAGCAGGAACTGCCCCATCGATCCGGCGATGCCCATGGCCACGGTGGCGACGTCGTTGGGGATGTACTGCATCACGTCGTAGATGGCCATGCCCGCCGACACCGAACCGCCGGGTGAGTTGATGTAGAGCCAGATGTCGCGCTGTTCGTCGTCGGCGGAGAGCAGGAGCAGCTCCCCGCAGATCCGGTTGGCGACCTCGTCGTTCACCTCGCTGCCGAGCACGACGATCCGCTTGCGCAGCAGCCGCTGGTACAACTGGTCTTCGGGGACGATCTGGGGACCGCTCATGTTCTCCACCTACTCCGAACCCGAGGTTTGCGAATAACGAATACCCGTGACCTTAGCCCCGCCCGGAAGCATGATTTCCGTTCGTTCGCTGTGAGCGCTTTCCGCTGAAAGCGGAGGATCGGTCATTTCGTTTTCACGCCGGAGACGACGGTTTCACTCGTGAGGATGGGTGTTTCACCCTCGTCGCGCGACACCCGAAGGCGGAAGAAACCTCCTGGTCCAGAGGTACGGCGGCGGGGGCGATCCCGCCACACGTGATGCCCACCACACCGTCTCCGCCCCTTCCGTCAGACCCGTGCCACGGCGTCCGGCGCGGTACGCCCTGGACCGGATTCCGATGGCCTGCCCGTGCCACAGAGGCGTTGCCACCGGCCGATCGGCGCCGAGTCCGGCCGGGTCCGGGACCGGGCATGTTTACTCCCTCCCCCAGCGGAGAAGGGGACTGCGTGGACCAAACTCCACAAAACGGGAGGAACTACACCATGGGTGCCGACGACAAGCTTTCCAACAAGGCGAAAGAGGCCAAGGGCAAGGTCAAGGAAGGCGTGGGCCGAGCCACCGGCGACGAGCGCCTTGCGGCCAGGGGCAAGGACGAGCAGGCCGGAAGCCGCCTCAAGCAGGCCGGAGAGAAGGCGAAGGACAGCGCGAAGAAGGTCAAGGACGCCTTCAAGAGCTGACTCACGACCACCCCGCAGCGGGGGTCCCGGCCTTCC
>NZ_JBEXGU010000116.1:0-30037 GCF_040607515.1 Streptosporangium sp. NPDC005286
GATCGCGCGCAATGCGCCCTTGTCGTCGTGGATCGGGGAGAAGGTCAGCGACCAGTGGTGGGTCTCACCACCGGCGGTGCGCACCCGGATCCGCTGGTCGCCGTCGACCGAGGCTCCCGCGACCATGCTCCGCACCGAGCCCTCGATCAGGGCGGTCAGGTCGGCGGAGAGCAACTCACCGGGGGCCCGTCCGACCAGGCGCTCGGCGGGCAGGCCGACCACGTTGGCGAAGACCTCGTCGACACGTTCGAAGCGACCTCCGGGGTCGAAGAACGCGAAGGCGAACGGCGACTGTGACAGCAGGCCCTGCAGCAGGCCGGAGTCTGAGATGTCCACACCCGACTCCCGGGGACGGGGCACGGAGGTTTCGGCGCTCATGGTCGGCACCTCCGTCGCGTGCCAGGGTCTCCCACGAGGCACATCTCCAAACTTGCGAATTGGCGTAGCGCGGCTCCGGGGGACCGGATCCTGGAGTACATCATCGGCGATGGGCAGGCGCGGACGGAAGCCCCGCCCAAGATGCGGTCAGCACACCCCGGGAACGCCACCGCTCCGATGACCGGGATCCCCGGGCCGACACGCCGGGGCTCCCGTACGGGCGGCGACCAGTCGGCGTTGCGCCTTCGAACGTTTGCGGCCAGGACCCTAGCAGGATCGCGCCGGACCGTCCCGGCAACTGCCCACCTCATCTCCGTCGGGCTTGCAGGCGAGATCAGGCTACTGACTCGCCGTCAATTCGGCTCCCTCTTCGGGGACACTCGTTTACTCCACTGTTGCAGGATTCAGTCAAGATACGGGGTCAGCTTCCCATATCAGGGTGCCGAGGGTTGACACTCCCGAGATAAGTTGTGGAATGAGAACGCACGTCCCCGCCGACATATCCGGGGGATGCTCCCGGGAAACTCCGGAGGAATGCGACATCTATGCCCGTTCTTGCCACCCGCTCCACCGGGCCTTCAACGACTTATCACGAGCCGGTGACATCTCACCTGGCCGCCGAGTTCCTGACCGTTCCCGTCGAGACCGTCGGCAGGTGCGTGACAGAGGTCTGTGCCTGCGCGGAGCACCTCGGCATCGAGGCGACGCCCGAGGTCGTCGAGCGTGTCGCCCGCGAGCATCTACTCGCCCTTGTCAACTCCGCGCCGCCGCCCCGCGGTCCCCGGTAGCATCGGGGAACCCGGCCGTCTCTACGCACCGTTTGGACCGGGAATGCGAGAAGGTTGGGACGTGAGCGAGCGAAGCGAGCGGGCCGATCCGCACGGCGACGGCCGCGCTGAGCTCACGCGGCCGACGGGGGAGGCTGAGACTGCTTGAGCCGGCGACACCGTCGAGACCCCAGAGAGAGCCAGTCCCCTGAGGCGGTCTTCTCCGAGATGTTGCTCGCCGCTCGCGAGCTGCTGGCCGTACGCAGCCCGCTGGACGCCGAACTCATGGTCTCCGACATGGTCGGAGCCTGGTGGGGGCGCCGGCTGAAACGCGGGGACGCCGAACAGGTCCTCGGCGAGGGCCTGGTCGACTACGCGGCCAAGGCCGGCTCGCCCGCCGCGCTCACCCTGCTGATCGCGCTGGCCTACCTCGGTACGGCCCGCCAGGCCGCCAAGGCGGAGGGCGCCGCGCTGGCGCTCATGGAGCGCGGTGTGGCCAGGCCCCGCTGGGCCGACCGGCTGGGTGCGGTCAAGACGACCGGCTGCTTCGTCTCCCGCGACGCCTACGGCGATCAGGACACGGTGGTGTGCACCTTCGGCTACCGGGGCGCCGACAGCGGCGAGGACCGGCACGCGCTGGTCGTGATCGTCGACTACAACATGCGCGGCATCGCCCGTGACGCCTGGGTCTCATCGCACGTCGACAAGCTGCTGGAACAGGCCAGGGCCGAGGCCGAGGACAACCCGATGCTCAGGTTCGGCCAGATCGAGCCGCAGCAGGCCAGGGCGCTGCTCGAATCGGCGATGAAGGCCACCGCGGAGTACGGCCACCGCAGGACGGCCGCGCCGGTCAGCGACAGCTACAGCGCCTACCACGCCTTCGCCAGGTCCCGGATCAAGGCGCTGCCGCCCGGCCGGAAGCGGCCGGCCCCGCTGCACAGCGAGGCCCCCTACAGCCGCGACCGCCGGGCGATGCTGGCCGCCGAGTTCCTCTCCTCGGACGCGGCCGAGCACCTGTCCGACCCCTCCGCGGCCTCCCGATGCGCCGATCACATCATCGACTACGGCTGCGACCAGGATTTCGGCCGTCCACTCCGGGTCAGCCCGACCAAGTGCGAGACCTTCCTGCTCGACTGGCTGCCGCGCAAGGTGATGCTCACCACCGCCGAGCAGGAGGCGGTGCCGCACGTGCTGGGTGCCTGGGCGCGTTTCGCCGCGGGCCGGACCGGGCTGCCGGACGAGGGGCTGCGAGCCACGCTCGACGCGGTCTGGGAGGCGACGGGCAAGTTCGCCGAGTCCTACCGCGATCCGACGACCTTCGGGCTCGACCGCGACCTGCTCGACCGGCTGCTGCCGGACGGCGACCTGTCGGCACTGGCCAGGCGGGTGTTCGCGTTCCCTTTCCTGCAGGGCACGCACGGCGAGATCCAGCTCGGCCTGCTCAACCCCGCGGACGACGCCGACCGGCGGATCCTGCTGGGCATCGACCACGCGGGCGAGCTCACCCGGCCCGACCACGACGAGCATCTCGCCTGGCACGAGGAGATCGCCGCCCGGCTGTGGGAGGGCGATCCGCCGCAGCTCTGGGAGGCCGCGCAGCGGCTGCTGGACCTGGGCCACGACCGGCACGACGTGCTGCACGTGCTGATCGAGATCGCCGAGCGCATCGGCGACGACCCCGAGGAGCTGGCCATCGCCCTCGACGACATCGCGGACATTCCCGATGAGCCTCCGGTGTAGGTGAATCATGATGATCGATCTCAACGCCGATCTGGGCGAGGGCTTCGGGATCTGGCGGCTGGGCGAGGACGCGGCCCTGCTCGAACTGGTGACCAGCGCCAACATCGCCTGCGGGTTCCACGCGGGCGATCCGCTGACCATTCGCCGCACGTGCGCGGCGGCGATCGACCGGGGGGTCGCGATCGGCGCCCAGGTGTCCTACCGGGACCTGGCCGGGTTCGGCCGCCGCGAGATGGACGTCGACCCGGAGGAGCTCTGCGCCGAGGTGCTCTACCAGCTGGGGGCGGTGGACGGCATCGCCAGGGCGATGGGCGGCCGGGTCTCCTACGTCAAGCCGCACGGCGCGCTGTACAACCGGATCTGCCGCGACCCCGAGCAGGCCGGGGCCGTCGTGGCGGCGGTGGCCGACTACGACCGGGACCTGCCGCTGTTGACCCTGCCCGGCTCCGCCGTCCACGAGATCGCCGCCGGGGAGGGGGTCACCACGGTCGTCGAGGCCTTCGCCGACCGCGCCTACACCGGTGCCGGAACGCTGCTCTCCCGCCGCTCCCCCGGCGCCGTGCTGCACGACCCCGATACGGTCGCCGCCCGTATGGTGCGGATGGTGACCGAGGGAGTGGTCGAGGCGGTGGACGGCTCGCTGGTCCCCGTCGAGGCGCGCTCGATCTGCGTCCACGGCGACACCCCCGGCGCGGTGCTGGTGGCCCGGGCCGTCCGCGACGGCCTGGTGAACGCCGGGGTGACGCTGAGGTCCTTCACTTGAGGGGCCGGCGGTGATCCGGCGGGCCGGGGAGCGGTCACTGCTGGTGGAGACCGGCTCGCTGGAGATCTCCCACCGGCTGGACGCCCTGCTGCGGGCCGATCGACCGGCCGGGGTGGTGGAGATCGTGCCCGGCCCCACCACGGTCCTCGTCAGCGCGCCGGGGGCCGACCTGACGCGCCTGCGGGACCGGCTCCTTCACCTGCTGGAGACGGGGGCCACGATCGGCGCGGGCACCGCCGCACCGACGCCGGCCGTGACCATCCCGGTCGTGTACGACGGCGCGGACCTCGACGAGGTGGCCGCGCTGAGCGGCCTCTCCCCCGGGGAGGTGGTCGAGCGGCACACCGGGCGGGAGCTGGTGGTGGGCTGGCTGGGCTTCGCCCCCGGGTTCGCCTACCTCACGGGGCTGGATCCCGCGCTGCGCGTGCCACGGCTGGACACCCCGCGAACCTCGGTGCCCGCCGGATCCGTGGCGGTCGCCGGCCCCTACTCGGCGGTCTACCCCTCGGCCTCCCCCGGCGGGTGGCGGCTGCTCGGCCGCTCCACGACGGCGGTCTGGGACGTGACCGCCGACCCGCCCACCCTGCTCACGCCGGGGACACGGGTGCGTTTCCTGGCGGTCGGCGGGCCATGATCGAGGTGATCGCGCCGGGGCCGTACGCCACGGTGCAGGATCTTGGCCGGCCCGGATACGCCCATCTCGGGGTGCCCCGCTCGGGTGCCGCGGACGAGCCGAGCCTGCGGCTGGCCAACCGCCTGGTCGGCAACCCGGAGGGCGCCGCGGGGATCGAGCTGACCTTCGGCGGCGCCCGGCTGCGCTTCACCACCGGGACCTGGGTCGCCGTCACCGGGGCCGCCTGCCCGCTGGAGCTCCTGCGACCACGCGGGACTGCCGACGACGCGGCTCCCGGCGTGCCGGCCCTACAGGGGATGTACGCGCCTTTCTGGGTGCCCGCGGGCGGCGAGCTGCGCACCGGGACGCCGGAAACCGGCCTGCGCACCTACATCGCCGTCCGTGGTGGCCTCGACACGCCCGTCACGATGGGGAGCCGGTCGGCCGACTCGCTGTCCGGGCTCGGCCCTGCCCCGCTCCGCGCCGGAACGGTCCTGCCCATGGGGCCGACGGACGGCCTGCCGCCGATCACCGTGGACGCGGCGCCCTCGCCGGAGCTTGGAGCGGGCGTCCTGCTTGTCCTGCCGGGTCCCCGGGAGGACTGGTTCGTCCCCGGAGCCCTGGCCACCCTGTGCGCGGAGCCCTACGAGGTCGGCCAGGACAGCAACCGGGTGGGCGTGCGAATGCGCGGCGCCCGCCTGGAACGGGCCCGGGACGAGGAGCTGCCCAGCGAGGGCATGGTGGCCGGGGCCGTCCAGGTGCCGCCCAGCGGCCAGCCGATCGTGTTCCTCGCCGACCACCCGCCGACCGGCGGCTACCCGGTCATCGCCGTGCTGACCTCGGCGAGCCTCGCCAGGGCCGCCCAGCTCCGCCCCGGCGACCGGGTACGCTTCCGCCGCGGCTGAACCGCTCCTCAGCGGAGCCGGCGGGAGGGCACTTCGGGCACGAGATTCGGTATTCGAACACGGAAGCCCCGGTCGTGACGGCTTTCGAAGCCGGAGCCATCAGCGCAGCAGCTCGGACACCCGCTCGGTCTCGGCTGCGAGGGCCGCGGCGGGCACCTCCTCCAGGAGGTCGACGACGATCTTCTTGTCCTTGGCCTCCCAGATCCCGGCCACCCGGCCCTCGTGGATCACGACGGGAGAGATCCAGCCGGCGGCCCGGCTGACCCTCGCCTTCGCCTTGGCCGGCAGGAGGGGCTCCAGGTCACGAGGGGCGGCGAGGATGTACTGGTCGAAGCCTGGCAGGAGGTGGACCCCGGTGGCGGGCCGGGTGCCGGCCAGCTCGTCGAGGTGCTCGGCGAGCATGACCATCGGCCGGCCGCCGACCTCGATCTCGGCCAGCTCGGGGGTGAGGTCCCGGAACCAGCCGCGCAGCGTCGCCTTGCGGGCCGCCCCGCGGTAGAGCCAGCCGTCGAACGTCTCGGGGGTGCCCGGGCCGTGGGCACCGAGGAAGGAGCGGAGCAGGCGCACGCCGCCCTCTTCGGCCGAGGGGAGCTCCGCCGGCCAGCCGGGCACCCAGTCGCGGGGGCTGACGAAGGTCACCCTCCCCTCGCGTGGCGGGCCGTAGCAGAGCTCACCGAGGAAGCTCAGCGGCTTGAACAGGGCGCCCCAGCCGGAGGTGAGCGCCTCCTTCAGGTGGGCGTCGCCGGTGATCTCGATGACCCCGTCGACCAGTTCCTCGCGAGTGAGGGCGCGGCCGGCGAGCGCCTTGGGCACGGCGTCGAGGATGGCGGCGACCTCGGCGGCGGTGACCCCGTGGCCCCGCTGCCAGGAGCCCTTGTCCCAGTTGCGGAACGAGCCGAGGACGGCGGCGTAGGCGGCCAGCTCGTCGGCGGGGACGAGGTGCAGGGTGCCGCGCGCCGTCCAGGTCTTGACCAGGCTGCGGTCTCGCCACAGGGCATCGTCGATCTCATCGGGTCTCGGCCGCGCGCTCCGCACGGCCACCGCCAGGCCGGCGGAGGAGGCCACCTGCGCCTGCACCCCGGTGAGCCTGCGCACGACGGAGACCGTGTCCGGCCCGTCTGCCGGGTCCACGAACTGCCGTTTCAACCGCCACGCGAGCACCTGGGGCCAGGTAACCGAGATAACCATGGCCCACTTCTACACTCCGCTCCCGACAGAAAGCGCGCCCGTCCCGCTGCCGGGTGCCACCCGGGCTCCTCGGGTATCCGGCCGCCTGAGGACCGCGAGACGCCCCGCCCGACCGGGCCACCCGCACGGCCGCGTCACCGGGTGAAACCGATGTCCTGGTACCTCAGGTCGTAGAAGCCGCGGGCGCCGAAGTTGGCGACCGTGCTCTTGACCGCGACGTTCTGCGGTCGCTGGTAGAGCGTCACCACGTTGACCGCCTGCCAGATAAGCTTGTCGGCGGCGTTGGTGTCGGCGATGGCCCGGCCGGGGGCGAGGGCGGCGGTCGCCTTGTTCATGGCGGCGTCGATCTGCGGGGAGCCGATGCGGCCGAGGTTGGCGTTCCACTGCCCGGTGTCGTCCGGGCGCCTGGTGGCGTCGGCGTACTGACCGTAGGCGCTGGAGACGGGAAACGGCGTGCCCATGTATGCGAAGGCAGTGATGTCGTAATTGCCGGGAATTATGTATTTGGTGAAGTAGTCATCGGTGGGTACCGACTGGAGAGTGACCCCGACACCGATCTGGGCGAGCATGTCCTGGACGAGTTCGGCCTCGGACTTGGTGAGTTGCAGGCTGGACGGCAGGACGAAGCGCAGGTTCAGCTCCCTGCCGTCCTTCCTTCTGATCCGCCCCTCCAGCTTCCAGCCTGCGGCGTCCAGCTCCCGCCCGGCTTGAACGGGGTTGTAAGTACCGATCTCGCCGGCGTTGTCCTGGTAGCCCTCCTGGGTGTTCATGAAGAAGTGGTTGTTCAGCAGGACGATCGGCCAGTCGAGGCCCTGGAGGTCGGACTGGGCGACGGCCTGGCGGTTGATACCCATCGCCACGGCCCTGCGTACCCTCCGGTCGGACAGCAGGGCGCTCTCGCCGTTCATCGTGATGTGCCGGAAGTCGGGCCCGGCCGCCTGCCGCACGATCGCGCCCGGGGTGGCCTTGACGCGCGCATAGTCGGGCGCGGACGGACCGATGTCGAAGGTGTCGAGCTCACCGTTGCTGAAGGCCCCGACCAGTGCGTCGCTCTCCAGGGAGCGGTAGATGATCTGGTCCAGCTTGGCCCGCTCTCCCCACCAGCGGTCGTCCCTGGCGATGGTGACGGTCTTGGCGGTCGGATCGAACGAGACGAACCTGAACGGGCCGGCGGTCACCGGGATGCGGTTCAGCCAGGCGTTGTTGAACGCCTCGGAGGTGGCGTTGGTGCTTCGGGGGTACAGCGGTGCGAACAGCGACTGCCAGTCGCCGAAGGGTTTGGCGAAGGTCACCACGACCTGGTGGTCGTCCTTGCCCCTGGTCACCTTCTCGATGTCCTGGTAGCCGGTGGTGCTCGCCACCCGGTAGTCGCCGTTGCGGCCGTTCATCGCCTGCCACTGGGCCCGGTAGTCCTCCCAGGTGATCGGAGTGCCGTCGGACCACCTGGCACGCGGGTCGAGGGTCAGGGTGACGACCTGCCTGGGGCCGTCCGAGGTGACCCTGCCCGCCGACAGGTAGTCGCTGTTCGGGGAGATCTGCCCCTTGGCGTCGGAGCGGAACGGCGAGGGCATGAGGGCGTCCATGACCTTCTTGACCGTCGCTAGGTTGCCGTCGACATGGTTGAGGTTCCAGTTGGCCGGATACTCGCTGAGCCCCCAGTGGAGCACCCCTCCGTCCACGACCCGGTCGCGGGCGACGGGGTTGACGTCGTAGGCCTTGATCGCCGAGATGGACCCGCTCCCCGTCCCGCCCCCGCCACCGCAGCCGGTCAGAACCGGCGAGACCGCCAGGACCACGGCCAGCGCGGTGGCGAGCGCGCCCACGCGCCGGATCGATGTCACTGTTTTCCTCCCGGAGGATACGACTGGGCGAACAGAAGGGCACTCGGCTGGATCATCCGGCGCCGAACCTCTCGGCGAAGTGGCACGAGACTCCGTGGTCGTCTCCGAGCCGGCGCACCTGGGGTTCCTCTTCCACACAACGCCTTCTGACGGTCTCGTCGAGGGACCTGAACAGGGGACAGCGGGTGCGGAAGCGGCAGCCGGAGGGAGGATCGGCCGGGCTGGGCAGGTCTCCCTCCAGCAGGACCCGCCTCCTGGAGCGTTCCATGACCGGATCCGGCAGCGGGACGGCCGACAGCAGTGCCCGCGTGTAGGGATGCATCGGAGCGTCGTACACCCGGCCGGCCTGCCCGATCTCGGCGATCCTGCCGAGATACATGACCGCGACCCGGTCCGCGATGTGCCGGACCACGGCCAGGTCGTGCGCCACGAGCAGGTACGACAGGCCCAGGCGGGTCCTCAGCTCCGCCAGCAGGTTGAGCACCCCGGCCTGGATGGACACGTCGAGCGCCGAGACCGGCTCGTCCAGCACGACCAGCCGGGGTTCCAGGGCGAGAGCGCGGGCGATGCCGATGCGCTGACGCTGCCCCCCGGAGAAGTCCTGCGGATAGCGGGCGGCGTGACCGGCCTCCAGGCCGACCATGCCGAGCAGCTCGCGGACCCTCGGCCCCACCTCACGGCTGCCGTGCGTGCGCAGCGGCTCGGCGAGAATGTCGTAGACGGTCATCCTCGGGTCGAGCGAGGCCAGCGGGTCCTGAAAGACGACCTGCATGTCGCGCCGGACGGCCATCCGGTCACGGGCGCTCATCTGTGCGGTGTCGCGGCCCAGCACCGTGATCCCGCCGCTCTGCGGTGCGGCCAGTTCGAGGATCTCCATCAGGGTGGTCGTCTTGCCGCAGCCCGACTCCCCGACCAGGCCGAGCGTCTCGCCCTCGCGGATGTCGAAGCTGACACCGTCCACCGCGCGGACCGTGCCGACCCGCCGCCGCAGGAGCCTCCCCTTCACCAGGGGATAGTGCTTGACCAGGCCCTCGACCGCCAGGACCACCTCACGCCCGCCACGCGGCCGTGGCCGCTCCCCGGCGACGGAACCGGCAGCGGGACCGACGGCGGGACCGACGGCGGGACCGGGGCCGATCGCCTCCCCCGCGATGGCGCGCACACCGTAGATCTGGGCGGGTGACCACCCCTCCGCCTCGATCTCACCGGAGCGTACGCACGCCGCGAGGTGGCCGGGCGAGCCCACCCGTACCGGCTCGGGCTCGGACTCGGCGCACGCCGGGACGGCGATCGGGCAGCGCGGCTCGAACGGGCAGCCCGGCGGCAGCGCCGCCGGTGACGGCGGGCTGCCCTCGATGGGCACCAGCGGCTGCTCCCGGCCGCGGTCAAGGCGCGGGATCGAACCGAGCAGGCCCATGGTGTACGGCATGCGGGTGCGGTAGTAGACCTCGTCCACCGAGCCGACCTCGACGGGGCGCCCGGCGTACATGACGAGAACCCGGTCGGCGAACCCCGCCACCACCCCCAAATCGTGGGTGATGATGACGATCGCCGCGCCAGTCTCCCGCTGCGCCGTCTTCAGCACCTCCAGCACCTGAGCCTGGATGGTCACGTCGAGCGCGGTGGTCGGTTCGTCGCAGAGAATCACGTCGGGGTCGTTGGCGATCGCCATCGCGATCACCGCGCGCTGGCGCATGCCGCCGGAGAACTCGTGCGGGAACGCCCTGGCGCGCTGCGCCGCGTTGGGGATGCCGACCAGGTCGAGCAGCTCGACGGCGCGCCTGGCTGCCTGCGCGGCGCCGATCCGCTGGTGGACGCGGACCGCCTCGGCGATCTGGTCGCCGACCCGGTAGACGGGGGTGAGCGCGGAGAGCGGGTCCTGGAAGACCATCGAGATGGTCTTGCCGCGGAACGCGGTGAGTGTCCTCTCCGGGGCGCCCAGGATCTCCTGTCCGCGCAGCCGCACCGACCCGGTGACGTGGGCGTGCGGCGGGAGCAGGCCCATCACGGCCAGCGAGGTGACCGACTTGCCGGAGCCGGACTCACCGACGATCCCGAGCACCTCGCCTGGACGGACCGCGTAACCCATTCCCCTGACCGCGCGGACCGCGCCGGGGCCCAGGCCGAAGGTGACGTCGAGGTCGCGCACCTCGAGCACGGGGTCGGCGGGCACGGGGTCGGTCCCGGCCCTCGCCGGCAGGGGACCGGCCCCGGCGCCGCGCCCGCCGGTCCGGCCGCTCCGGGATCTCGCGTCCGCGGTTCGCTCGCCTGTCATCCGCTCACCCACCTCTGCGGGCCGTGGGGTCGAAGGCGTCGCGCAGGGAGTCGCCGACCAGGTTCACCGCGAGCACGGTGACGATCAACAGGCCCGCGCAGAACCAGAACGTCCAGGGGGCGTAGAGCGCCGTCTGGGCGCCGTCCGCGATGAGGCTGCCCAGCGAGACGTCCGGCGGCTGGATGCCGAAGCCGAAGTAGGAGAGGGACGTCTCGGTGAGGATCGCGGCGCTGACGTTCAGCGTGGCGTCGACGACCAGCAGCGAGGACATGTTGGGAATGATGTGCCGGAAGATGATCCTTGTCGGCGGCACGCCCATGAACCTGGCCGCCTGGATGAACTCCCGTTCCCTGAGCGAGATGGTCATGCTCCGGACGATCTTCGAGGTCACCATCCAGAGGAAGAGCGCCAGCACCAGCACGAACACCGGCCACTGTCCCCCGGCGAAGAGCGGGGACATGATCGCCAGGATCAGGAAGGCGGGGAGCACGAGCAGCAGGTCGGTCACCCAGGTCAGTGAACGGTCGGTCCAGCTTCCGAAGTATCCGGCGAAGGCACCCACCACGGCCGCGAGCGCGGTGCCGACCACCGCGGCGAGCAGGCCGACGACCAGGGACCTGCGCATGCCGCGCAGCGTGACCGCGTACACGTCGGCGCCGGTCTGCAGGGTCCCCCACCAGTGCTCGGTCGACGGCGGCGCGAGAAAGGCGGTGAAGTCCTTGGCGGTGTAGGTCCAGCGGGTGAGGTAGGGGCCGGCGAAGGCCAGCAGGAAGATCAGCAGGAGGAGCACGGAGCCGGTCCGGCCCCGGCCCGAGCGCAGGAGGCGGCCCATGACCACCCGCAGCCGTGAGGGCGCCTTGATCCTGTCGACGGACGCCCGCTGCTCGGTGAGCTCCTCCTCGGCGATGGTCATCTCCGGCTCACCCCACCCGGACGCGCGGGTCGAGGACGGCGTGGAGCACGTCGGAGGCCAACGCGGCCAGCAGCACCGCCAGCGCGGCGAAGCAGCTGATCGCGGCGACGGTGTTGATGTCGTTGGTGGAGATCGAGTCGACCAGCTGCTCTCCCACACCGTGCCAGCCGAAGATCTTCTCGGTGAAGGTGGTGCCGACCAGCAGCGCCCCGAAGGTGAAGGCGAAGTAGGTGACCGCCGGGATCAGCGCGGTACGCAGCGCGTGCCGGGTCAGCGCGGCGCGGCGGCTCAGCCCCTTGGCCATGGCCGTGCGGATGAAGTCGGCGCCGAGCACATCGAGCATCATGTTGCGCTGGTAGCGGCTGTAGACGGCGGCCAGGCCGAGCGAGAGCGACAGCGTGGGCAGCAGCAGATGCTGGATCCGGTCGATCCCGGCGGCGACGAACCCGCCCTGGAGCCCGGGGGTCGCCTCTCCGCTGACGAGGAGGATCTGGGCGCCGACGGCCTCGTTGAACCGGACCGCGGCGATGATCAGGATGTTGGCCAGCACCACCGTGGGGACCGCGAGGACGACGAAGGAGAGACCTGTCGAGAGCCGGTCGAAGGCGCCGTACTGCTTGACCGCGGCGTAGGCGCCGACGAGCACGCCGGTGACACTGCCGACGACCAGCCCGACCGTGATCAGGCGCAGGGTGACGCCGATCCGGCGCCCGAGGTCGTCGCCGACCGAGCCGCCGGCCACCGTCCTGCCGAAGTCGCCGCGCGCCAGGGCGCCCGCCCAGGTCAGGTAGCGCTCGAAGAGCGGGGTGCGGTCGTTGAGGTTGAGGTCGGTGAGGCGGGCGTCGACGACCGCGGGGGGGATCGGCGGGTTGCGGCCCTCGTAGTTGGATCGCGGGTCGAGCGCGGAGGCGGCCAGCATGTAGGCGAGGCTGGTGGCCACGACGATCAGCACCAGATAGTTGAGCAGCCTGCGGGCAAGGAATCCCGCCATCTTTCCTCCTCCGGAGCCCCACCGCTGTCGGTGACCATCTTGCTACACTCAGCGACCGATGGGCTGCATAGCGTACCGAATCGGAGGGATCTCAGTGGACGATGGCGCCGGTCGGACCCGGAATCACTTCCCGGAGAGTTCGTCCACGGCGGCGCGCAGGTCAACGCTGGTGATGGTGGTCAGGTCGGCGGCGGTGGCGGTGGCACCGCCCAGGGCGGCCAGGCGGACGTCCCTGCGCATCGCCGCGCGCTCGAAGAGCGAGCGCGCGAACCTGCCGTTGCCCAGGCCGTCGATCAGGCCCTCTTCGCAGACCCAGGCGAAGACCTCGGCCAGGTCACGCCGGGCGGCGTCGTCGAACCTGTCACCCGAGGAGTCGGCGAGCAGCACCGCGATCTCGGTGAGCTCCTCGGCGGAGTACGAGGGAAACCGCACCCGCTGGCTGAACCTGCTACCCAGGCCGGGATTGGACGACAGGAAGGTGTTCATCTCCCGCTCGTATCCGGCCAGGATGATCACCAGCCGGTCGCGGTCGTCCTCGGCCCGCTTGAGCAGCGTCTGCACGGCCTCGGTGCCGAAGGCGTCGCCCCCGCTGTAGCCGGAGTTGACCAGGCCGTAGGCCTCGTCGACGAAGAGCACCCCGCCGAGCGCCCGGTCGACCAGCTCGTTCGTCTTGATCGCGGTGGCGCCGAGGTGCTGGCCGACCAGGTCGGCCCGCTGGGCCTCCACCACGTCGGGCTGGGTGAGCAGGCCGAGCGCGGCGAAGATACGGCCCAGGATGCGGGCCACCGTGGTCTTTCCGGTGCCCGGCGGCCCGGCGAAGACGAAGTGCCGCATCTGCGGCGGGGTCGGCAGCCCCCGCTCCTGACGCATCTTGGCCACTCTGAGCTGCGCGGCGATCGCGTGCACCTGCCGTTTGACCGGTTCGAGACCCGCCATGCGGTCGAGGTCGGCCAGCGCCTCCTCGAGGGAGGGCGCGGCCTGGTAGCCCCGGTAGCGGGCGGTGAGCTCGTCGAAGGCCTTGACGACATCCTCCAGGGCCGTGGTGACCAGGTCCTCAGTGGTGGGCGCGCCGCCCGCCCCCACCACGCGCACGTCCCTGGCCTGCGCGGCGGCCTCCACGAGGCTGCGGACGAACCGGGCGTTGCCCAGGTCGTCGACTATCGAGCGCCGGTGGATGTCCTCGAATCGGGCGAGCAGCGCGGGCGCGGCCTCCGGTGACATCCGGTCTCCCCGGCGCCTCTGCAGCAACTCGGTGATCTGGAGCAGCTCATCGGGGGCGTAGCTGGGGAAGCGGACCCGGCTTGCGAACCGGCTGGACAGGCCGGGGTTGGACGACAGGAAGGCGGCCATCTCCTTCTCGTATCCGGCCAGGATGACGACCAGCCGGTCGCGGTCGTCCTCGGCCCGCTTGAGCAGCGTCTGCACGGCCTCCGCGCCGAACCTGTCCGGCTGGCCGTCACCGGAGTTGATCAGGCTGTACGCCTCGTCGATGAAGAGCACCCCGCCGAGCGCCCGGTCGACCAGCTCGTTCGTCTTGATCGCGGTGGCGCCGAGAAACTCCCCCACCAGGTCGGCCCGCTGGGCCTCGACCACGTAGGGGGTCTCCAGCAGGCCGAAGGCGTAGAAGATCTTCGCGACGGTCCTGGCCACGCTGGTCTTGCCGGTGCCCGGGGGGCCGACGAACACGAAGTGCCGCATCGGTGGCTCGGTGGAGTATCCGGCCTCCCTGCGCAGCCTGGCCGCCTCGATCGAGGCGGCGATCGAGCGCACCTGCTCCTTCACCGGGGCCAGGCCGATCATGGCGTCCAGCTCTCCGAGCGCCTCCTCCACCGAGATCGGCGGCGGCGCCTCCCGCTCGCCGGTCACGGCGGCGGGCGCGGGGGGACCGCCCCCGCGGACCCTGAGCCCGGCCTGGCTCCGCTCCCCCACCGTCAGTGCCGCCCGCACCCGGCGGGCCTGGAGGAAGCGCTGGACGAGCACCCCGGCCGCCACCGCGTACGCGGCCCAGATGGCGGTGACCGGCGCGAGTCCGGGGATGACCACGCCGAGCAGGACGGCCACCAGTCCGGCGGGCACCAGTGCCATGGCCGTGCTCACCCACGGGGTGACCCAGCGGATGAGGTGGGCCGCGCCGGCCACCAGGGGGGCGAGGATCATCAGCGCGGTCGGGATCGGTGAGTTCCAGCCGGACGCGCCCTGGAAGATCATCAGCGCCGACAGCCAGGCGAGCACCACGAGCAGGGTGGCCGCGGCGCGGGGAAAGCTCAGGGTCAGCGCCGCGAAGCCGAGCAGCGTCAGCGTGACGAAGAGTGTGTTGAGCACCGACCAGCCGAGGCCGAACGCCAGCCCGACCGCTCCGACCAGCACCGCGACGTAGATCAGCCTGCGCAGAGGCGGCGAGAGCCGGAAGTAGCCCAGCCGCACCCGCTCGAACAGATCCCGTGCGGCCACGCGCCCCGCCGGCTGGGCCCTGCTGGATTCCCGCATCACGCCTCCCCGGTCCGCCCCCGGTTATACCGCACCGGGGGGACGTTTGCGCGTGCCTGGGCGTCGCGCCACGCCGCCGCGCGGGCACGATCAGATATGTGGACGAGAACGGATGAAATCCACGCTCGAGGTAGCAAGCTGCGACCGGTGCCGCACCGATGGCCACACCCTTCCCTGTGCCGCCTCCGCGCCCCGCGCGCGGCGGTTCGCGCCCGTGTTCCCGCCGGGTGGGAGCACCCGGTCCCCGCGCCCGTCCTTCCCCGGGAACCGGCCAGGTGACGGGCATGGGAATGTCACCGCCGGGCAAGGCGGTCCGCGCTCCCGACGACCGCTCAGCCTCGGCGGGCACGGCCCTGGTGCCGGCCGGGATACTCGCCGACCACGACCTGCTTGGGGGTGATCCTCAGCAGGCCGGCCTCGGTGTCGCCGATCGCGATGCCGCGCACCTCGGCCCAGAAGCTGCGGCCCTGCGGGTCCGCGACGAAGACCGCCACCCTGGGGTCGCGCTCGGCGGCCTCCCACGCGTCGGAGGCGGCGATCAGGCGTAACTCACCGCTCGGGCCGACCGAACTGACCGCGCCGACGGCCAGCGCGCGCGGGCCGCTGGGGTCGGCGTAGGCGAGCACCACCCCCCGCGCGTGGGTGAAGGCCGCGCGCACCTCCCCGCTGAGCCCCACCGGCGGGGAGGCGTCGCCGGGCAGGCGGCCGCCGCAGCCGTCGCACATGACCAGTGAGGCGCGCCAGGGACCCGGCGCACCCCGCCACCACGCCCGCACCGACCTTGTGGCGAACACCGCCGACGAGACGGCCGGCAGCACGGTCCCGGCCCGCCAGGCCCACTCGCCCGCCTGGGCGAGCCCGAGCGTGGTGACCGCCGCCGCCATGCCGAGCAGGAGCGCCGCCGCGGCGGACAGGGCCAGCGCCGCCGCCAGCCCGCGGTCCGCTGCCAGCACCCTGCCGAGGCCCAGGGCGGGACCGGCCCCGCGGTACGCCCAGCCGAGCACGAGCGGCACGGCGAGCACGGCGAGCGCCCAACGCCGTTCGTCCAGGACCGCCGCCGCCAGCACGACCGCCACCGGCACCGACCAGACCCGGCCCGCCACCAGCCAGAGGGTCACGTTGACGTCCCGCCTGGCCGTACGGTCGTCACCGGCCGCGGCGAACTCGGCCAGCGCCCTGACCGGCCGCCCGCGCCAGGCATCGACGAGCACGCGCAGGACGAGCAGTACGGCGCCGTTGAGGAGCACCAGCCCGGCGAGGCCCGCCCAGAGCACCCCCGTGGCGTCCGGCGGCGGTCCGGCCAGGAGCGGTGGGACCTCCGGTGGGAGGGTGGCGACGACCGCGACGTACGCGGCCACGACGACCAGGGTGATCAGGATCGACGTGCCGAGCCAGAGGTCGCGGGCGAGCATGCCGGGCACGTACGACCAGAGCCCGACCCGGTGCGCCTGCCTGAGGGTGATCACCAGGACGGCGAGCGGCACCAGCCCGCCACCGATCCTCGCCACGCCTGCCAGGCCGAACCCGAACTCCGCCGCACAGACCGCGACGAGGGCGACGGCCAGCAGGATGCGGATCTGCCGCGACCACGTCTCCAGGGCGCGCCTGGCCCGGCCCGTCTCACGGGGGTCGACCGGCCAGGCGGGGTCGTGGTGGGCGCGTGGGCGCTCCCAGCGCAGCCAGGTCAGGCCGAGGTTGATCCTGGCGCCGGGATGGTCGGGCAGGCGGCGCAGCGCGTCGCGGTAGGCGGCCCGCGCGCGGGGGTACTCACCACGCAGCAGCGCGAGGTCACCGGTGAGGACATGCGGGTCCGGCTCCTCCGGCGCGTAGCGGACGGCCCTGGCCGCCTGTGCCCGCGACTCGCGCCAGCGGCCCGGTACCCTGCGCAGTGCCGCCCCCAGGCGCATCCGCGCGGCCCAGGAGCCAGGCGCGAGGCGTACCGCCTCCTCGGCGGCGGCCACGGCCTCCGCGTCGCGGCCGAGCCGCTCGAACGCGAGGCTGGCGAGGCGGTATCCCCAGTCGGCTCCCGACTCGGATCGGGGGTCGAGGTTCAGCGCCCTGCGGGCGGCCTCCAGCGCGGCCTCGGGGTGGTCACGGCCCAGCAATGCGGCGGCCACGGCACACCACTGCCGGGGGTCGTCGGGATCTCGGGGCGGCGGCACCGGGGCCGAGTCGTGCCCGCCGGACCCGCTCACCACGGCGGCTCACGGGCCTCACGCTGACTCCCCACGATCGCCATGGTCCGTGGGAGATCACCATTTGCCTAGATAACGGTATATGCCTGTATCTCTCTAGAGAGGTCACGCACAGTGTCACCGAAAACACGGATCGCCGATCGATCGCGAGACACAATGTACACATATCCATGTAAATCCATAATTGAATGCCACCCCGCGCACTGCCGCACTTCGCCTAGGCTGCGACGTATGTTCGTCCAGGCTGACAACTCCTGAGCGGCCCATGACCACCATCATGGCCAAAGCCAGGGGTGGGGACGGCGGCTCACCGGCACCCGGGGCCAGCCGGTGGTCGATCCTCGCCCTGCTCTGCTTCAGCCTGCTGCTGATCGCGGTGGACGCCACGGTGCTGCACATCGCGGTGCCCACGCTGACGGCGGCTCTGGAGCCGACCTCCGTGGAACTGCTGTGGATCATCGACGTCTACTCGCTGGTGGTCGCGCCGCTGCTGCTGACCTTTGGCACGCTCGGTGACCGCCATGGGCGCAAACGGCTGGTGCTGGCCGGATACGTGGTCTTCGGCGTCGCCTCGGCGGCGGCCGCGTTCGCCCCGACCCCGCTCGCGCTGATCTCGGCGCGGGCACTGCTCGGCGTCGGCGGTGCCATGATCATGCCCGCCACCCTCTCCATCATCCGGCAGGTCTTCACCGACCGGCACGAGCGGGCGATCGCGCTGGGCGTGTGGAGCGCGGTGGCGGCGGCCGGGGCCGCGGTCGGCCCGCTCATCGGCGGGCTGCTCGTCGAGAAGTTCTGGTGGGGCGCCGTCTTCCTGATCAACGTCCCCATCCTGATGGTCCTGCTGCCCTCCGCGGTCAGGCTTCTTCCCGAGATCCCGAGGCGCTCCGACCGGCCGTGGGACGCACTCAGCGCGCTGCTGTCGGTATTGGGCATCCTCGGTGTGGCCTTCGGCCTGAAGGAGACGGGCGCCGGGCATCTCGGCGGGGTGGCGGTCCTGCTGTGCGGGGTCTGGCTGCTGACCTGGTTCGTCCGCAGGCAGCGGCGACTGGCCTTCCCCCTGCTCGACCTGGAGCTGTTCCGGCGACGGGCGTTCTGCGCCGGGGTGGGCGGCGTGCTGCTGACCGTCTTCGCCCTGGTCGGGCTGGAGCTCATGCTCGCCCAGTACCTCCAGCTGGTCCTCGGCGACAGCCCGCTCGGGGCGGCCGTACGGATGCTCCCGCTCATGATCGCCGCGATCGCGGGCGGCCTGGCCGGGGCTCGGCTGCTTCGGTGGTTCGGGCTGCGCGCCACGATGAGCGGCGGGCTGGCGCTGACCGCCCTGTCCCTCGCCCCCACCCTGGCCTGGGGCACCGAGGGGCATCCGGTGGCCCTGACGTTCTGCTTCGTCGGCATCGGCTTCGGCATCCAGGTCACCCTGCTGGCCGCCTCCGACACGATCATGTCGGCCGCGCCCGAGTCGCACGCGGGCGGCGCCGCCGCAATCGAGGAGACCGCCTACGAGCTGGGGGCCGGTCTCGGGGTCGCGGTGCTCGGCACGATCACCACGGTCGTGTACGCCCCCTCGCTGGGCCCGGTCCCCGGCGTCGCTCCCGAGACGATGCACCAGGCCCGCCAGTCGCTCGCCTCCGCCGCGCACGTGGCGCAGGAGATCGGCGGCGGCGTGGGAGACGCACTGCTCTCCGCGGCCCGCGTCGCGTTCGTCGCAGGCCTGCACACGACGATCGTGGTGAGCGTGCTGCTGCTCGGCTGCACCGCACTGGCCGTGATGCTCCTGGTACCCCACCGCCCCGAGGGAGACGGAGAGGGGAGTGACTCCTCGTGAGGGGTTTGGCAGGCTCTCGCTCGGTCATCTATCGGTCAAGCCTGGGCAGGAACGGTGAATCTAACCAGAATGAGGAACCGTGCGACGAACCCTCCATGATCTTGCCTCCCTGGCCGCCAGGCTGGGGGTGGGCGGGATCTTCTTCGCCAACGGCTGGCACAAGCTCGAAGCGGGCCTGACCGCCACCGCCGGGCAGTTCACCACCCTGGGCGCCCCCGCGCCAGGCGTGTGGGCCGCCACCACCATGCTGACGGAGCTCATCGGCGGCGCGCTGCTGGTGGCCGGGCTCGCCGTACCCGCGTGCGGGCTGCTGCTGTTCGCCGAGGCCCTCGCCGTGTTCGTACTGGCCAGTGGCGAGACGGGCCTGCCGCTCACCGGGGGCGACGCCAAGCTGATCGTGGCGCTCGGGGCCGCCTCCATCCTGCTGGCGGTGGGCGGCGCGGGCCGCCTGTCGGTCGACCACATGGTGGTGATCAAGCGCCGTGAGGCCGAGGCCGCCGAGGACTTCGCCGCCGAGACCGAGGCCGACGACGTCATCGCCGCGCTGCGCGAGCCGGAGACCCCTCCGGCGCCCGCCCTGCCCGCCGCCGGGAAGAGGCCCGCCGGCACCGACAAGCCCGCTCCGGCCGCCGCCGAGAGCACCACCGACACCGCGGAGTTCCCCGCCGCCCCCCGTCCGCGCACGCGTACCCGCAAACCCTCCTCCGGTACCGCACCCGCCGCGCCCCCCGCGCCGCCCGCCCCCGGCAAGGCCGGCGACACCCTCGTGGCGGGCAAGAAGGACGAGCCTTCCGGAACCTGAGCGGACGAATCCCGGACGCCCGGTCTCGCTCGGCCACTGCCGGCCCTCGCACGACTCACCGCGGTCGCGCGGGTGGTGCCTCGGCACCATCACGGCCGATGCCGGGAGGCGACCGCGGAACCGTCGGCCTGACACCGGCCGGCCGTCAGTCCCTTCCCTGCCAGGTCGTCACGCACGCCTCGTTGCCCTCCACGTCCGCCAGCACCCAGAAGGAGGGCGCCGCGGCGTCGGACAGCAGGACCCCGCCCGAGGCGAGGGCGGCCTCGACCCGGTGGGACGCCTCGTCGTGGGGGACCGAGACGTCGAGATGGATCCGGTTGCGCTGCGCCCGGGGCGTGGTCATCCGCTGGAACCAGATCGCCGGACCCTGCCCGACGGGATCCACGAGCGCGCCCTCGCCGCCGGACGCTCCGGGCTCGTCGTCATAACCCATCACCGCCTTCCAGAACGGGCGGACGGCGGCGATGTCGATCGCGTCGATCGCGATCTCAAGGACCTGGACCGACCGCACCTCCCGGCCGCCCACGTCGGGGCCGGTGCTCAGCCCGAGCTCGCTCACGACCGCGGAGATCCGACCGGCGAGCTCGACCTCGACCGGCGTCACCGCACCGGTGACCGGTGAGCGCAGGGTCAAGACCACCCGGCCGGGGCGGACGTCCATCTCCAGGCTTCGCTCTCCGTCCGCGCCGGCCACGGCCACCGCGCGCGCGACGACCTCGACCGCCCGCGCGGGCGATGCCACGGCCACCGACGTGCGCACCACGTCCAGGACATAGCGCCACCCAAGATCGCCGACGGCGTCGGAGATCTCCCGTCGGCTCAGCCTCTCGTCACCATCAGGAACCTGCTGCGTCATACCGCCATGATCGCAGCGTCCCTCCCCCGCACGGGACCCATCGGCGACGCGGATGCGCCGTCGAGGTCCCCCGCAATCCGCCTTCGGTGCGTTACGCACCGAACGGTGCCTGACGAGCTCGCCGGATTCGTCCCACACCGGTCGCGGGCCAAGGAGGACGGATGCGCGTGTATCGACCTCTGGGTCGGCGGCGCGGATGCCCAGGCGGTGCTGCCACCCCTGGAGTACGCCTTCGGCGGCCCCACGACGGCCGGATGACCGCGCCCGGGTGAGCCGTCCCCCCCGAAGATCATGGCGGCGCGCGCGTACCGGCCGGATGACCGCGCCCGGGTGAGCCACCGCGCAGAGCCGCTCCACCGGTGCGCGCCTGACCCGCTGCCACTTTCGCCCGGTGGTCCTCGAAAGGGGACTCAGAGCTCGAAGCGGGCCACCCGGCGGAGTTTGTTCATCGCGTCCAGGGCGGCGACCTTGTAGGACTCGGCCAGGGTGGGGTAGTTGAAGACGGCGTCGACCAGGTAGTCGATGGTGCCGCCGCAGCCCATGACCGCCTGGCCGATGTGGAGCAGTTCGGTGGCGCCGGTGCCGAAGACGTGCACGCCGAGCAGGACGCGGGTCTCCGGGGAGACCAGGAGCTTGAGCATGCCGTAGGTGTCACCGATGATCTGGCCTCTGGCCAGCTCGCGGTAGCGGGAGATGCCGACCTCGAAGGGGACGTGGGAGGCGGTCAGCTCGTCCTCGGTGTGGCCGATGAAGCTGATCTCGGGGATGGTGTAGATGCCGATCGGCTGCAGGTGGTGGATACCGCGCAGCGGCTCCCCGCAGGCGTGGTGGGCGGCGATGCGGCCCTGCTCCATGGAGGTGGCGGCCAGGGACGGGAAGCCGATGACGTCGCCGACGGCGTAGATGTGCGGCACGGTGGTGCGGTAGTGCTCGTCGACCTGGATGCGGCCTCGGGCGTCGGCGGCCAGCTCCGCGTTCTCCAGGGCGAGCTCGTCGGTCATGCCATGGCGGCCGGCCGAGTACATCACCGTCTCGGCGGGGATCCTCTTGCCGCTCTCCAGCACGGTCAGCGCCCCCCGGGAGCGGCGCTCCACGGCGGCGACGGTCTCACCGAAACGGAAGGTCACCGCCAGGTCGCGCAGGTGGTACTTGAGCGCCTCGACGATCTCCAGGTCACAGAAGTCGAGCATCCGGTCACGGCGCTCCACCACCGTCACCTTGGTGCCCAGCGCGGCGAACATCGAGGCGTACTCGATGCCGATCACTCCGGCCCCGACGACCACCATGGAGTCGGGGATGTCCTGCAGCTTCAGGATGCCGTCCGAGTCGATGATGGCGTGGTCGTCGAACTCCACGGTGTCGGGGCGGGCCGGCCGGGTACCCGTGGCGATAATGATCTTGTCAGCGGTCGCCTTGGTCTCGTGGCCGTGCTCGTCGACGACTCCGACCGTGTGCGGGTCGACGAAATGGCCCATCCCGCTGAGCATCGCCACGTGGTTGCGCGACAACTGGCTGCGGATCACGTCGATCTCCCGGCCGATCACGTGCTGGGTGCGGATGCCCAGATCGGCCGCGGTGATCTCATCCTTCACCCGGTAGCTCTGGCCGTACATGCCGCGCTGGTTGAGGCCGGTCAGGTGCAGGACGGCCTCACGCAGCGTCTTGGAGGGGATGGTGCCGGTGTTGATGCACACTCCGCCGAGCATGTTGCGCCGCTCGACGAGCGCGACGCGCCGTTCGAGTTTCGCGGCGGCGATCGCGGCCTTCTGCCCACCCGGCCCGGAACCAAGAACGATGACATCAAAATCCCACATAGGGCTCAGTGTGAACGCACGGGACGATCTCAACCAGACCTGTGACTCCCGCGCTCACCGAGGGAAGCCGCTTCTCGCCTCCCCCGGCCGGTAAAGGCACCCCTGACCGTTTCGAACACCGGCACCGCGGCAAGGAGGCGATTCCCCCTCCTCCGGCGCTGAACATGATGAGCGGTCCGGACCGTGGCGGCCCTGCCGGCACCTCCGCCGGCCGCCGTCTCCTCCGGCCTCGGCGCACCGGCACCTCGCCCGGGACCGCGTCTCAGCCAAGCGTCTCCCCGCGTGGCGGCCTCATGCCGCCACGCCGTGTCGCTACCGCCTTACACCGTCGCCCCCACATGGTCCACGATCGCGGTCGCCCCCTCCTGGCGTGCGCAGTTGGCGCAGCAGAACCAGCGCCGACCGGCCTCGACGCCGTGCCCGACGATGCGGACCCCGCAGTGCTCGCAGATCGGTGCCAGCCGCTGGATCGCGCACTCGAAGCTGTCGAAGACGTGCACCCCAGCCTGGGTGTGCACCTCGAAGCTCATGTCGTAGTCGTTACCGCACGTTTCACAAGTCGCCATGTTTCCCCCCGAAAACTCGGCATTTCCGGTTAAGTCCTACCCAGGTAGCCGCCAGTCAGACAATCCTTCCCACCACGATCACCACCGCGACCAGCGCGAACACCGCCGAGGCGGCCAGCAGCGGGGGGAGCAGCCGGGCGCATCTCTCGCGTGCCACGAGGCGGGCGCGGTTGGCGTCGATCCACTCCCCCAGGCGGGGCCAGGCGTAAGGCAGCGCCTGGTGGACCAGGCACGCCCGGTCTCCCCGGTGCCCGACCAGCCCCGCGAAGCCGTGCAGGACGCCCTCGGACCCGGCGGGGGCCCTGGCCTCTCGGGCGACCGCCTGCCCGTCGGCGTCGATGACGACGAGCCTCAGGAACACCTCCGGCACGCGCTCCCGGTCCGCCGGGTCCAGCGCGGCGAACGCCGACTCGGCCAGCGCGCCCAGCCCCGGATCGTCGCAGGCCGTGCGGACCCTGGCCGCGACCTCGGCACCCGCCCGCAGCAGCGGGGCCGTCTCGGGCTCCGGCGCATCCGTCCGGGGAACGGCCGGGTCGGCGGCGATCAGGGCGATCAGCAGATCGCGGGCGGCGGGTCTGGCCCGGGGATCCTTGGCGAGCGCGGCAGCGGCCAGAGGCAGCAGCGAGCGGGGCAGCGGGCTCAGATCGGGGTCGAGCGAGAGGATCCGGTGCATCACCGCGCCCAGGCTGCCCGCCGCGAACGGATCCTCGCCGCTCGCGGCGTACAGCACGATCCCGCCCCAGGCGAACACGTCGGCGGCGGGACCCGCCTCACCGCCGGTGAACACCTCGGGCGCCGTGTACGACGGCGCGCGTGGCCTGAGCCCGGTGGCGGTCAGCGCGGTTCTCAGGCCGGGACTCACCCCGAATCCGACGATCCTGGGTCCGCTCCGGCCGAGGAACACCTTGTCGGGTGCGAGGTCGCGGTGGACGACCCCGACGTCGTGGAGGGCGGTCAGCGCGACGGCGATCGCCGTCGCGAGGGCGTGCAGGTCGTCACCGCCGAAGATCCGGCCGGCCCCGCGCAGGCTGGGGCCCTCGACGTACTCGCTGACGATGTACGGCCTGGGCCCGTCCAGATCGGCGTCCAGCACCCCCGCCGTGCAGAACGAGGCCACCCGACGGGCCGCGGCGGCCTCACGACCGAACCGCTCACGCAACTCCGGATCGCTCCCGGCGTCACCGTGCAGCACCTTCACCGCCACACGCCTACCTGCGGCATCGTACGCCTCGTAGACCACACCCTGACCACCCGCACCCAACCGCCCGGCCAGCCGGTAACCGCCCAACCGCTGCGGATCACCCACGATCAGTTCCCGCGCCACTCTCATGGGGTGTTTGATGCGATCTTCGGAGAAAAAGTTTCTCCTAACCGGGGCAGACCTTGCGATAGGGCAGGTCACCGAGGTAGGTGCGCCACTCCTCGCGCGAGAGGGTGCGGCCCGCGCGCTCGCAGACCGCCCGCGCCACCGCCTCCGGCTCGACCGGATACTCGTCCAGGGTGCCGGCCGAGTCGACGACGACCAGCCGGGCCCCGTCCGGGCTGAACGCCAGGGACCGGAACTCACCGCTCTGCGAGGCGATCGGCGGGCCGAGGCGGCGTCCGGTCTCGACGTCCCACAGCCCCACCGACCGGTCGTTCACCGCCCCGGCGACGACGTCCCCGCGAGGCGAGAAGGCCAGGGCCGCCTTCGTCGCCGGTTCGCTCCTGATCAGGTTTCCCACCCGGTCCCTGCTTTCGGCCTCGAACACCGAGATCCGTCCGACCCGGTCGGCGGTGGCGAAACGGGTGCCCTTCCTGTCGAAGGCCATCGCGGTGGTCGGAATGCTGACGGTGGGCGCGCCGTACGTCTCGCCGAACGGCTCGCCCGTCGAGGCGTCCAGCAGCCGGTGATCTCCCCCCGCGACCGCCAGCATCCTGCCATCGGGGGTGAAGACCAGCCCCTCGACCGACTGCTGGGGCCTTGACCAGCGGAGTTTGCCGCTGGGCACGTCCCACACGGCGATCTCCCCGTCCGAGGCGCCCACCGATTCGAAGTAGAGGGTGTAGGAGGCCACCGCGGTGCCGTCCGCGCTGATCGCCAGGGCGAACACCTGCCCCTCGCGGACCGTCTCGACGGCGGCGATCCGCTTGGCGGCGGCGACGTCCCATACGGTCAGCCGGGAGCTGTCACCACCGGTGTTGGCCACCAGTCGTCCGCCGTCCGCGCTGAAGGCCATCGCGAAGGCGCCGTCGGCGCCGTCGGGCCCGACGTTCAGCGTGCCGGTCCGGTTGCGCCGGCGCACGTCGCGGATGACGATCTCACTCGCTCCCTCGTCCCTGGAGGCGAGCAGCCGGCCGTCGGGGCTGAGCGCCGCCCAGTTGGTCCCGGGGCCCTTCAGCGGGGTGGGCCTGGTCAGCGCGCCGACGTCGAGGGTCGTCACCGAGTCCTCGGTGAGGTAGCGCAGCGTCCGCCCGTCCGAGTCGAAGGCCACGGTGGGCATGAACCCGTCGACCTTCTGGGTGAGCAGGAGCCTGCCGTCCCGTACCCGCCAGACCCGCAGGGCCGTGTCGGTCACCACGGCCAGGAAGCGCCCGTCAGGGCTGAAGACCAGATCTCCGCTGACACTCCCCTCGAAGAAACGGTCGAGATCGGCCCCGGTGGACGCGTCGCGCAGTTCGAGCTTCCTGCCCCGGGAGACCGCGACGGTCCTGCCGTCCGGGCTGTAGGCCACCCGCGGTCCGCACCCGTTGCAGCGGGTGCCCAGCGAGATCCTGCGCAGGCCGTCCAGGGTGAAGGCCGCCAGTTCACCGTCCAGCCCGCCGACGGCGATCCCGCGCCCGTCCGCGGAGATGTCGAAGTCGATGCCCGCGACAGGCGGGTACAGCTTCCTGCCGTCCAGGTGGTTCCAGACCGTGAGCCCCTCCCCCTGGGTCACCATGAGCCAGTCATCGGACCGGCCGAAGAACGCCCCGACGTCGCCACCCGCGTTGCGTGGCTGGACGGCGAGGACCGCGCCGGTCGGCTTGCCGGTCGTCACATTCCAGACCTTCAGCTTCACACCGCTGATCACGGCGAGCAGCCTGCCGCTCGGGCTCAGCGCGATCACGCGCAGGTCGTCGCCGATCCCGGTGAGACCACCCATGCGCCGGCCGGTCCGCACGTCCCAGAGTCGTGCCTCGCCGTCGCTCGCGCTGACGAGCGTGCGCCCGTCGGCGCTCAGCGCCCTGAGGGTGTGTATTCCCGCGGCCGGGTCGTGGAAGGCGGCCGTCTCCCGCTGGGTCAGCGAACCGGTCAGGCTCGCCCTGGCCTCGGGCACCGGTGCCAGCCGCCAGGCGGCCACGCTGAGCAGCATGGCCCTGACCGGCTCGGCGATCCGCAGCGCGTCGGCCGTCGCGGCGAGCCGGGCGGCCGTCGCCTGGTCGCGCTGGGAGGCGATGACGGCGCTGCGCGCGTCGGCCACCCTGCTCTGCTGCACGGCGAGCACCCCGGCGACCAGCGCGACGACCAGCAGCACGGCCAGCGTGCCGGACAGCACCCGGCCCAGGCGGGCGCGGCGCCGGGTGAGGGTGGCACCCGCCTCCAGGAAGTCCCGCTCGACCGGGCTGAGCGTGATGTTGCGGCGCCCGGTGGCCGCCCAGCGCATGGCGTTCTCCAGGCTGCTGCCCTGGAACAGGTCGCCGTCCCGGTGCCCCTGGGCCTCCCAGCGCCGTGCCGCGGTCAGGATGCCGCGGTGCACGGCCAGGCCGTCCCGGTTGGCCTGGACCCACATCCGCAGCCTCGGCCAGGCCTGCGGCAGCGCGGGCCGCGACAGCCAGACCTCCTCCTCGTCGTGGGCGACCAGGTACGAGAACACCTCCACCAGGCGCCGGACCGCTGTCACCTCGCCCTCCTCGCGCCCGTCGAGGAGCTCGGCCCACCGCGCCTGCCGTACGACCAGCTGGTCGTCGTCGGTCACGGTGACCAGCCGCAGGAAGATCTCGGGGGCGAGTTCGCGCTCGGCCGGGCCGAGCGCGACGTAGGCGTCCTCGGCGAGGGTGCCGAGCGCGGGGTCGGCGGAGGCCGCGCGGATCTGGGCCCCGGCGTCGCTGCCCGCCGCCAGCAGTCCCGGGGTGTCGATGGCGCCGTCCCCGCTGACCAGGGCGAGCAGCAGGTCCCTCGCGGTGGGCCGCGCGGCGGGGTCCTTGGCGAGTGAGGCGGCGACGAACGGCCGCAGGTGCTCGGGGAGCATGTCCAGCTGGGGCTGTACCGACAGCACGCGGTGCATGATCCCGCCCAGGCTCTCCGCCCGGAACGGGTCGGCACCCGTCGCGGCGAAGACCATGATCCCGCCCCAGGCGAAGATGTCGACGGCGGTGCTCGCACGCTGGCCCATGAAGATCTCGGGGGCCATGTAGGTCGGGGTGCCCGCCACCATGCCGGTCGCGGTCAGTGACATGTCCTCCGTGCGGGCGACGCCGAAGTCGATCACACGGGGGCCGTCGGGACCCAGCAGCACGTTGTCGGGTTTGAGGTCGCGGTGGATGACCCCGGCCTCGTGGACGGCGGTCAGCGCGGTGGCGATCGCCGTCGCGAGACGGTGCAGGTCGCCTCCGGTGAAGCGGCGCCCCTCGGCGACGGCCCTGCGCAGGCTGGGGCCCTCGACGTACTCGCTGACGATGTACGGCCTGGGCCCGTCCAGATCGGCGTCCAGCACCCCCGCCGTGCAGAACGAGGCCACCCGGCGGGCCGCGGCGGCCTCACGACCGAACCGCTCACGCAACTCCGGATCGCTCCCGGCGTCACCGTGCAGCACCTTCACCGCCACACGCCTGCCCGCGGCATCGTACGCCTCGTAGACCACACCCTGACCACCCGCACCCAACCGCCCGGCCAGCCAGTAACCGCCCAACCGCTGCGGATCACCGTCGATAAGTGTCGTGCTCAACTCACACTCCGTTCAACGGCAGGTTGGACGCCCCCGAGGACGACGAAGTTCGCGGAGTGCCGAACATTCCGAACACGTCTCGCCCTCCTTGAGTGAACGGTGACGAAACTCTCGCGGCCGGCATGGCCCGTGGCCCGCTGGGCGGCCTCGACGAGGCCGGGAACACCGACCAGGATGCCTGCTTCCGGCCGGTCGGGGAGGACCGTTCGGAGATCGGAGACGTCACGGGCCGACTGGTCGTCAGAGTAGCCGGGCCCGCACCGGACGTGCCGCGTTCGGCGCGCGTACGCCGCGAAAAACACGTCGTGCCGTGGCGGCCGGGAGTGAGCCGCCGCGGTCGGCCGGAGGTGCCGGCGGCACGGGTTGTGACGATCCCGGCGATCAGCGTCCAACCCCGAGCCGCCATCACCGTACGCATGCCTTCGGAGCCCCTCCGTAGCCAAACCGGTTGATCCAGAGGGCGAGGGCGGGCTAGGTTGGCTCGCACGGACTTTCGCGCGTGCCGGGCCCACCAGCCCCGGGCACGCCGGTGTCAGGCGACGCATAGCACGGCGAGCCCGAGGAGGGGAGGAAGATCATTCGACGCGCCAGGATCATCCGGCAGCGGGGCGCACGCCGCCCCGCCCGCATCTCCGGCCTGGATCTGAGGTCTCCCTCGGGTCGCCCACTCCCCTATTGACCTGGTCTTTACGGCAGTCTTATGCGGCGATCTGTAGATATTTCATATAACGGAACCATCACGCCGGGGGGCTCAATGAAGAGACTTGTGGTCGTGCCACCATATGTCGCACGGCTCAAGATCAGGGATATTCGTTCCGCGACACGCCGTGGAGTGACCGGCGACGCCAAGGTGGTCGATCTCAGCGCCTACACGGGCCGCAACGTTCTGCGCTTTCCACAGACGAGCGGCCCTACCTCCGCCGCCTGACCTCCATCGCGAAAGACCCGCCCGGGCGGGTCTTTCTCCGTTTCCGGCCCCTTCCTGTGCCCGGGCACCGACCGTCCGCACGTGCACGGCCCGGCCGTCGGCGGCCTCGGGCCTACTCGCCGCCCGGTGCCTTCCGCGTGAGGAACAGCAGGATCGCGGGGGTCAGCACGCAGAAGGCGAGCACGACGACCTGCCCCACCGCGTCCACCATGTCGAAGTGCCCCAGGTGACCGAGATGGAAGGTCAGGTGCGGCACCGAGTAGAGCAGGTATCCGGCGAGCACCGTACGGATCAGCAGGCGGTCGAGCGTCACCGCCGCCACCGCGAGCATCAGGCCGAAGCCCAGGTTGAGCCCACCGAAGTCCCGCAGGAGGTGCTCGTTGTAGGGCGGCAGCAGCGCCACCCAGGGATGACCCGGCAGCGGGAAGCCGTCGTAGAACCCGCGCGGCACGAGCAGTGCCCAGCCACCGACGACCGCCTCGGTCACGGCCAGGACGGCGAGCAGGACACGCGACCAGGTCGCGGTCCAGAACGGCACACGCGCGGTGGAGACCGTCTCGTTCATCGCCCCTCCGTTCCCGCCTCGTACCCGCTCCGGCCGGCGGCCACGGAGACGAAGTCCGCGAAGGTCCCGCGCCCGTCGGGGTGGTCGGGCGCGAGGTGCACGCCGTGCCGGAAGGCGGCGGCGATCCTGCCGGGTACGGGCAGCGGTATGACGAGCCCGCGCCCGCCGGTGACCCGCAGATAGGTCCGCGCCAGTTCGGCCGCGCTCACGATCTCCGGGCCGCCCATGTCGGGCACCCGCCCGGCGGGCGCGCCCAGCGCCGGCTCCACCAGCCGCTCGGCGACCTCCGTGACCTCCACCGGCTGGAAGTCCGTCCCCGCGGGGACCGGCAGGATCCCGGACCTCGCCGGCTTCCCCAGCACGAGTACCAGCAGGTTGTGGAACTGCGTCGTGCGCAGGATGGTGTACGGCAGTCCCGACGGTCCCACGCCGCCGGCTGTCAGGTTCCCCTCGGAAGGCAGTGCCGACATCCACGCCTGGATCGCCGGCGGGGCGTGTCACGGTGGTGACCGGGGCGGGTAGGAAGGCCGAGAGCCGCTGGGTGATGTGACCCGACGTCCCGGAGGCGGGCACGGGACCACGCCTCTGAGCACGGCCAGCCGATGAGGACATCCATCGGACTCCGCCGGGCACCCCGATCTACGATCATCTTCGTACTCGGGCACAGCCTCCGCGGCATGGCCGGGAACACAGACCGCGGCCCCGGTGTGTCACCGGGGCC
>NZ_JBEXGU010000117.1:0-29848 GCF_040607515.1 Streptosporangium sp. NPDC005286
CACCTGCTCGCGGCGCTCGTCGCCGACGTGGACCCGAACCGTCCTTGGAGCCAGCGCCTGCGCGCGATGATCACTGCGCTGGTTCACCCTGGAGCGCAGCTCGGCGACCTGCTGCGGCGCCAGCGACGCCGAGTCGACCGTGGTGGTCGTGACCAGACCGGCGATGCCGCCACCCCGGACGATCGACACTTTCATGGGCACAATCCTAAACCGGCCCCGCCTGGAGAACCCCGACCTGTTGCCAGGCGGCGCGTACCTTGCGCTGCTCGTCGCCGTCGGCGCCGAACAGTTCCCCCGCCACCTCCACCGTCGCCTCCGCGGCCTGCCGGAAGTCGGAGCGCGGCCGGAGCCGCTCGGTGAGGGTGACGTACCAGATCCGGCCGGCGCGTTCCCAGGCGTTGCCGCCGATGGCGGTGGCGGCGAGGTAGAAGGCGTGGTTGGGGATGCCGGAGTTGAGGTGGACGCCTCCGTGGTCGTTGGCGGGGTTGCCGTCGTCGGGCAGGTCCAGGTAGTCGCGCATGTGCGCGGGCTGGCGGTCACGGCCGCCCGTGGGGGTCGACCAGGCGGTCCCCGGCGCCTTCAGCGACCGCAGGGCCGTCCCACGCAGGGCGCTGCCCAGGATGCCCTCGCCGATCAGCCAGTCGGCCTGCTCCGCGCTCTGCCCGAGGCCGTACTGCTTGACGAGGGACCCGAAGACGTCGGAGAACGACTCGTTGAGCGCCCCGGACTGCTTGCTGTAGACCAGGTGCGCGGTGAACTGGGTGATGCCGTGAGTAAGTTCGTGGGCGACGATGTCCACGGCCTTGGTGAGGGACCCCTTGTTGAAGATCTGCCCGCTGCCGTCACCGTAGATCATCTGGAAGCCGATCCAGGCGGCGTTGTCGTACTCGTTCCCGTAGTGGACCGAGGAGACGATCTCCAGCCCCCGCCCGTCGATGCTGTCGCGCCCGAAGACGGTCCGGTAGAAGTCGTAGGTGGCCCCCGCCCCGTCGTACGCCTCGTCGACCGCCGCGTCACCGAACGGCGGATCGCCCTCCCCCCGCCTCTTCTTCCCGGGAAGGTCGAAGTCGCCGCCGTTCTCCGCGTCGTAGACGGTACGTACCATGCCGGGGGCGGGCGCCACGTCGGCGATGGTGAGGGTGAGCCGGCTCAGCGCGCCGGTGACCGACGCGCGCTGCGCCCGGGAGGTCTCCGATGCGGTCAGGGTCCGGAGCGCCGCCTCCCGCTCCTCGGGGGTGCCCTGCTCGGCGACCGCCTCGAGCAGGTCGGGGGGCGCGATGCAGCACGCTGGCATGCTGTCGAAGGTAGTCATACGCCAAGAATCATCACCGTTCTTGGTGAGCGCACGAGTATCGCCATACTCACCCGCGAAGTTAGGAACGCCTGGTTCGGAGTGGTTGAACCCGCGAAGCGGCACTCCATCCTCCCCGGAGCCGTAACGGGGTCCTTCACTGGTCCACGCTCCCGCGATCCGTCACCACTCCTTTTCCGTCCCGCCCCACCAGCCTCTCAATTTCGATACCCATGAGTACTCGATACCTATGAGTATGCTACGTTGGTCGACATGACGGACACCGAGAGGCGTACGCCGGAGCCGATCCCGCGCACACCGCGCGAGGAGGTGCGCCGCCGGTTGCTGACCGCGGCCGCGCAGGTCTTCGCCGAGCGCGGCTACACCGACAGCAAGCTGGAGGACATCGCCCACGCCGCCGGCTTCACCAAGGGCGCCGTCTACTCGAACTTCGGCAGTAAGCAGGAGCTCTTCGGAGCCATCCTGCGTGAGCGCGCCGACAGCGAGTACGCCACGGTGATGGGTGAGGTCGCCGACACCGACACCCCGGCGGCGGCGGCCGGCCGAGCCGCCCGGCTGGTAGCACGGCGAATCGCCGACGACACCGAACGAGGGCAGCTCGGACTGGAATTCGCGGCCCGCGCCGCCCGTGACGAGCAGACCCGGAAGATCGTAACCCCGCTGCGCCGCGCCCAGCGAGAGACAGCGGCCCGCTCGATCGCCAGGATCACCGAACGCGGCGGCATCAAGATGGCCGTCGCCCCCGAGCTGGCCGCGTTGATCCTGCACTGCCTGAGCAACGGCCTGTCGATGGAGCACCTCGCCGACCCCGAGGCGATCAGCGCCGACCTGATGGAGCAGGCCCTTTCCACCGTACTCGCCGGATTGATCGCCCTTCCGCCGGAAGACTGACACCCCCGCCACCCGCCGCCACCCGCGGCCACGCCCCGGCGGGCGCACGGTGGCCTGCCATGTCACCGCCCCCACGCGAGCCGGAGGCGCAGCGGGGGGCTCACGGCGCCGCGCCGCGAGCCGTGACCATGCCGCCCGAGCGGCTTCCGGCTGGGCGCGAAACCTCCCACCCCATGCCGCCCGAGCGGCCTTCTTCGCGCGCGAGGCCTTCTGAGCGGCCACCCCCGCGCGACCTTCTGACAGCGAACGCGGCCGCCCGGGACGTCCCGGCGCGACACCCCGGGCGACCGTCCATCCATCGACCGAGGATCCCATCATCATGCGGAAAAACTATATCGACTGGTTGAGAAACGGTGCGATCCTTTTTCTGTTCCCCTACCACACGGCACGCATATTCGATGACATATCACCGTTCTACATCAAGGGCGCGGTGAGCACTTTCCCATCGATTCTCGTGCATTTATCGTTCTGGTTCATGCCATTGCTCTTCCTCCTCTCGGGCATGTCCAGCCTGCACGCGCTGCGGAACAGATCCACGAAAAACTATCTGAAGGAACGTCATCTGCGACTGATGGTGCCGTTCGTCTTCGGCGTCCTGGTCATCGTTCCTCCGCAGGCCTATTTCGCGAAGCGGTTCCACGGCGACCAGCGGGAAAGCTATCTGGACTTCCTGAAAAACTACTTCACCGACTTCTCCGACTGGTCGGAGTACGCGGGCGGGATCTCACCGGCGCATCTCTGGTTCATCCTGTTCCTGTTCCTCATATCGATCGCCCTGCTACCGGTGATGGCCGCGGCGATCAGGAACCACTACTCTCCGGCCTGGCTCGGCAACCCGGTCCTCGTCGTACTGCCGTTCGCCGGCCTGGCCCTCCTGTCCGCCCTGCCCGACATCAGCGGCAAGAACATCTTCGTCTACGCCGCCTATTTCATCCTTGGCTTCTTCATGGCGACGGACGACAGGATCACCACCGCGATCGAGAAGCACCGGAGGATCCATCTCGGCACCGCCGTCGTCGGAAGCGCCGGCATCCTTCTGGAGATATTCACCATCGGCGGCCAGTCGGGGATGGTCTTCACGATCTGGCACTTCCTCACGTACTGGGTGAGCCTGCTGGCGATACTCGGATACGGAAAACGGTATCTCGACCGGAGATCGAGGCTGGTTTCCTACTTCAATCCGGCTGCTTTCCCGGTCTACATCCTGCACCAGACCTACCTGGTCATCGTCGGCTATCACGTTCTACAGGTCACCGATCGGGGTATCGTCCCCTTCCTGCTCATCATGCTCGTCTCCCTCTTCCTGAGCATCGCGACCTACGACGTCATCCGCAGAATCCCGCCGATCAGGATCCTGTTCGGCCTGAAGTGATCGCCCGGCGAGAAGGACCACCGCTGGAGGCGGACCGCCATCGTGTGCGCTCGCGCTCCGGCCGGCGGTGACGAGGCAGGGTGGAGTGCGCCTCCGGGCGTGATCGTGAGAAGGTTCTTTTGCTCGGCGATCACAGATTCGTGACCGCGCCCGGGAAGCGGGCAGGACGGAGGCGGCGATGCTTGAGGACGAGGGAACACCGGGGGCGCCGATGGAAGGCGCCGGTTCGCGGGGGACAACACGCACATGACGTCACTGCTGGCCATCAGCGACCTGCACATCGGCTACCAGGAGAACCGGCGCATCGTCGAGGAGTTGCGGCCCACCTCCGCCTCCGACTGGCTGCTGGTCGCCGGGGACGTCTCGGAGAAGGTCTCCGACGTCGCGTGGGCCCTGGGACTGCTCGCCGACCGGTTCGAGAAGGTGGTCTGGGCGCCCGGCAACCACGAGCTGTGGACCCATCCCAGCGACCCCGTCCGGCTGCGCGGCGAGGAGCGCTACCGGCACCTGGTCGAGGTGTGCCGGAACCTGGGGGTGGTCACGCCGGAGGACCCGTACCCGACCTGGAGTGGGCCCGGTGGCCCGGTCACCGTCGCCCCGCTGTTCGTGCTGTACGACTACACCTTCCGGATGCCCGGCGTGGCGACGAAGGAGGAGGCGCTGGCCCGCGCGTACGACAAGGGCGTGGTCTGCACCGACGAGATGCTGCTGCACCCCGACCCGTATCCGACCAGGGACGCGTGGTGCGAGGACAGGATCGCCGAGACCGAGCAACGCCTGGAGGCCAGGCCGCCCGGCGTGCCGACGGTGCTGGTCAACCACTATCCGCTGGTGCGCGAGCCCACCCTGATCCTGCGCCACCCGGAGTTCGCGATCTGGTGCGGCACCGAGCGCACCGCCGACTGGCACCTGCGCTTCGACGCCGCCACCGTCGTCTACGGTCACCTGCACATCCCCCGGACCACCTGGCACGACGGGGTCCGCTTCGAGGAGGTCTCGTTGGGCTACCCGCGCGAATGGCGTCCCCGCTCCACCCCGCCCGGCCGACTACGGCGCATCCTGCCCAGCCCGCCGCCCGTCGCATGATCGAGAAGATCCTGCCGCCGTGGGTGGCGAGCGCGGAATCCTTCGACGACCCGCCGGGCGTGACGCTGTTCCCCGAGGAGGAGGCGGTCATCGCCCGCGCGGTGGACAAGCGGCGACGCGAGTTCACCACCGCGCGCCACTGCGCCCGCCAGGCCCTGGCCCGCATCGGGCTGCCGCCGGCGCCGATCCTGCCCGGCGAGCGCGGCGCTCCGGGATGGCCCGGCGGGGTGGTGGGCGCCATCACCCATTGTGCCGGGTATCGCGCCGCTGCCGTCTCCCGTGACGCGCTGACCGTCGGCATCGACGCCGAACCCCACGAGCCGCTCCCCGACGGCGTCCTGGACGCGGTCTCCCTGGACGAGGAGCGGGCGGCGATCGCGCGGCTCGACGGCGGCGTGCACTGGGACCGGCTGCTGTTCAGCGCCAAGGAGAGCGTCTACAAGGCATGGTTCCCGCTGGCCAGGCGCTGGCTCGGCTTCGAGGAGGCCCGTCTCACCTTCGACCCGTCCGGTACGTTCACCGCCCGCCTGCTCGTCCCCGGCCCCCTGGTGGCGGGCCGGGAACTGACCGGCTTCACCGGCCGCTGGCTGGTGGCCGACGGCCTGGTGGTGACCTCCATCGCCGTACCGGACCGGCCGGCGCCCTGACCAAGGCGCGGACCGGATCACGCGGAACACGCAGCCCCACGGCGGCGGGAATAGCCAAAACGGCACTCACCGAGCCCCTCCTCCACCTCAATATGCATCGACGAAGTAGCGGCCCTTCCCTCACCACCGGTTATGTTGTCCGGTCGGCTCAAGCAGTACTACGACCGCCTCCGACGCCCACCCGGCCGGCAATCCACTTCCCGGCGTCGACCGGTTATAGGACGCCACGCTCCGGTAACACCTTCCGCGGGTCACCGGGCCGGGGAGGGCCTCCCCAGTTCCCGCCGTCACTATCGATACGTTCCGCGCCCCATACGCCGGGGAGTTCTTCGCGGCTGCAATTCCCAGGCTCTTCGCCGCTTCCATGGCCTTCACCCCGATCTCGAGGGGCTCGGCTCTCCCTTGTCCCGTCCGAAGACGGCTGAGTAACGACGCCGCAGGCTTCGCGTCATGCTACGGACCGCATCGTCGCTCCCCCTTACAGGGCTTTTGACGCTGGGCTTCGACCCCGCCCGTTTCCAGACGAAGCCGCCGGCCTGCTACCGGGCCTCCTGGCAGCTACCCGGACCGGACTCACACCGGCAAGCGACGACGAGCTTACGAACATGCAGATCAGCCGCTATGTCACGGCTCCACCTCCAGTTCTACTGGGCGCACGAGATCACCTCATTGACAAGCTTGGGAAGAGCCTGAAAGGGTCTCGCGTACAACGAAGATCATCCTACGTTTTTTGGGTCTGACCATTCAGGGAGATCACGGTGATGCGGAAGAAGCCTCTTGCACTGACACTTGGCATGTCATTGCTCCTGTCCATGGGTGTAGTGGCTAACGCGTCCGCGACCAGCTTCGGCGAGGAGCGCTTCCAGCCGAGTGTCACCTACGATCTGTCGGTGACCGACGCCGAGCGCGACGCGATCCACGCGGAAGTCGAGGCGTTGGCTGGACGCGTCAACAGCGCGCGGGCGGGGGACGGCACCTACGACCCGCTCAGTCTGATCGGGGCGATGCTGGACGGGTCGAGCTACGACTCCATCTCCCGAGGCGGCACGGCCGCGACGGCGTACCCCTTCCCGGTCAGCAACACCGAAGCCAACCAGAACGAGTACGACCGCAAGGTCGCCAAGCTCGCCTGGGTGGTCAAGCTGGCCACCGACCTGGGTTTCCCGGTGGTCGTCCAACGCCAGCCCGACAAGTACGTCTACGCGGAGATCGGTGACCCGGACGCCCCGGAGATGGTCATGGCGTTGAGCCACCTCGACTCGCCGACGGCTTCCGTTTCGCCAGCCCAGCTGGCGCGCTGGCGGAACGCCGATGGCAACCTCGGCACTCCTGGTGCGTACCACTCGCCCTATGTCCAGGACGGCTGGGTCTACGGGGCGGGCGTACAGGACGACAGCGGCCCGACGCTGGCGACGCTGCTCGCGGCCAAGGCGCTGCTCGAGGCGGGGTTGCCCCTCGACCGACGCATCCGCATCGTCATGGGAATCTACGAAGACGGCGGTCCCGGCACGCCCTCGACGACGAACACCGCCACCTTCCAGTCCATCCCGTACAACTCGAACCCGAGCTTCTACGACAACTGGGCCTACAAGAACCTCAACCGGGAGGAGGTCCCGATCGCGGCCTACACCTCCGACTCGCGGTTCCCGGTCATCGTCGGCAACTCCGGATCGGTGACCCCGTCGGTGTCGATGAGCTTGTCCGCAGACAGCACCAAGGCCTTCCGGCTGACGGATGCCACAGCCGGCGTCACCCTGCGTGAAGGCGATCCGACGCTCAAGGACATCGCCTACGGCAGCACCACGCAGATCGCCTCCCGGGCAATCTTCACCCTCGACGTGGCGGGGGCCGGCTCCGCCGAGCGCGACCGATTCGTAGCGGCGATCACCGCCGCCGCGACCACGAAGGGTTGGCTCCCGGCTGCTCCCCGCACCACCCCCAAGGTGCAGACCATGATCACCGGCGACTCGCTCACGCTGGAGATCAACACCGATGTGGCGATGGAGATGCCGACCCCGCAGTACGGCAAGAATGCCGTCGTGTGGGGGATGTTCCTCCTCTCCAAGGGACTCGGCGCACTGGGAACCACGGCCGCCGACATGCAATTGAAGAAAGCCGCCGACGGCATCGCCGACCTGTTCTTCCGCGACGGTGTCGAAGGCGAAGCCTATATCGGCAAGTACATGGGCATCCCGGCGAGCCTGTTGCGCAACCCGAGCAACGGCACCCCGAACCTGACCTTTGCCCTCATGGGAGGCATCAATTCGGAGACCCCGACGAGCTTTTACACGGACGCCTCCGGCAGCCTCAGCATGCCGATGTATGTGCGCAGCATGCACGTCACCGCGACTGACTCCAGCCAGGCAACGACGGCGGTCACGGCCGCCTTCCAGGCGAAGGGGTTCACCATCGGCAACCTCGGCTCGCCCGTCGGCGCCGGGTTGTACGTCACTCACGACAACCCGCTGACGGCTCTTCAGTTCGGGAGCTACCAAGCCTCGATCAACCGCAACCCGGAGAAGTTTGCGGATCCATATTCCCTCAGGGACGTGGTCTATCCGCAGGGCACGACCGGCGGCACCCTGGCCAGCAACTTCCGCAATAAGATGACCGCCTTCGGCGCGGTGATCCCGGGTAACGAGCGCTGGTGGCACACGGCCAACGAGCGGATGAAGGTCGACTCGGCAGTGCAGATGACCAAGATGATGGCCGATGGCATGCTGGAGATGGCCCAGTACTCCGGGCCCGCCGGTGCCAAGTTCATGTGGGCAAGCATCCCGGGGCTGAACTCCGACCGGGCGGACCTCGACCTGCTCGACGTCACGATCGGAACCTACAAGGACGCGTCGGCCGCTGTCGGCACGAGCCAGTTGGGCACCCAGGCCCTGCTCGGCGCCACCTCGTTCAACATCCCGATGTGGAACGGGCGCGGCAACTCGACTCCGACGGCCTCGGCTTTCGCGCTGGGGCACGCCCCGGGAGGGGTCTACTTGCCCCTGACCGACACCGAGTACCTGAACACCACATACGTGTCGCCGATGCGCTTGGAGTTCAAGGTGGAGCGCCCCGACTACATGTCGGACGCGGCTTGGGCGAAGTTCGTGGCCGGCGGCTACGGCGACTTCCAGTTCAACATTCTCGTCGACGACGCGGTTGTGCCGCTGGCCGTTCCTGCGGGGCAGAGTGCGGACAAGTACTTCTCCTCGCGCATCTCGGCCAACAACCCCGACGCCATCTACCTGTCGGTCAACCTCGCGATCACCGATGCCCCGTACGCCGGGGTGCAGGCCATCCTCGCGGATTCCAAGACGGACCTGTACACGGTCAATCCGACGTACTTGGCCTCAAACCCAGATCCGTTCCCCGGGCGCGGAGCCATCGAACAACGGGGCTTCTTCCTGTTCGGTGATGGGCACAAGAACGCGGAGTTCTCTTCGCCCGACGCGGTCTACGTGACAGTCGCCAACGCGGTCATCGATGCCAAGCCGTCGGCGGTGGTGAAGAAGTTGAAGGGCAACAAGAACGAGTTGACCATCACGGTGAAGCAGACCCACATCGACGGCAGCGAGTCTCCTGTGACGGCCACGTTCACCATCAACAACAACGCTGCCGGCACTTACACCGTCGGCGATTACAAGGTATACGTCGAAACCAAGGGCAACACCCAGGTGCGGTCGATCTCCATCGTGTGACGCGTGTGAACCGGAATCCGCCGGACGAGGAACGCGCGGCCGTGGACCTCGTCCTCAAGCAGATGGAAACCTTCGCCACCGAGTGGGCCCCGACCGCATAGTGCGAACCTTCACCGGGTCCACGAAAATCGCTCCGACTGCCCCGCCGGAGCGACGCCCAGCCTGCCCCCCCAGAAGTGATCAGGCAACCGCAATGAAAAATGACAGATGCGTACTCCGCCACGGATCGGTCCATTCGATCAAAGTGTTACTCCTGGGACGGCTTCGGCCAGTACTTGGGCGGAGCGGCAGCGGGATCGACGACGCGCAGGCGACTGGCCGGGGTCGGGTCGATGCCGCGTAAGGTCACCAGGCGCTGCCCGTCCGCCCCGGTGAGGAGATTCAAGGCAGCGGGCAGTCCGGCGGCGACGGTGGCGATCATGCCGGGGTGCTTGTGTGGGTATTCGATCCGGTGCAGCCCGGAAGCGGCGATCGCCTCGACCTCCCGGGGGGCGCTGCATCTGCCGGGCGTCGTTGGTCAGGATGACGTGGAATCCCTCGGCCACCGCCCGGGGATAGAGGTTCTCGTCCCGGGTCCCGGACCAGCGGTCGAGATCCAGCAGATGGACGATCTCATGACCCAGAACGAAGGCGGTGATGGCCTGGTGGAGCGGCCGGGACACGTTCTCATCCAGCAGCAACCTCACGTGATTCCTTGGGGGGATCGTAGCTGTTGACGTAGTCGGCGAAGTCGGCGGCATCCAGGGCCGCCGTAGGGGTGACGCTCGGGTAGTACTCAGAGATCCGCTCCGGGGGAAGCCCATCCCGGAGCAAGGCCGCGACCTCGTCATAGGGGACACGGGTTCCCTCGATCACCGGCACCCCGCCACGAACCGCCGGATCCACCGTCACATACGCGCGAGGCCGCAGCAGCGGCGGGATGTGCCTGCCGTCGCGATAGAACGACTGCAGGACATCGACCATCTCGTGGATGACCACGTTGGCCTTTCTACGCACCAGGTCGACCGCCTGATCGGACTCGGCCAGGTAAATGCCGCTGCCGTCAGTGACCAGGGTGTACGAGGAGAGGTGGTCGTGTTCTTTCAGGTCGTCGCGGAGCGTGTCGAGCGCCCGTCTGATCTTCTGCAGCGAGGCGTCGTTGCGCAGCTTGACGCAGGTTCGCAACGCCACCACATCGCGAAAGGAGTAGAGAACCGGCCGGGTGCTGGAGATCTCCGGGATCAGCACCGCGCCACGGTTGACGCCGGTCTTACGCCAGTGGGCGAGCTGGCGGAGCGTGGCGCCCGACAGCGCCGCCGCCAGTTTCGGATCGAACGCCATCACCTCACCCCCTCACACTCCGTGATCCGAATCCTTGTCCGGCCATCATCGCAAATCTTGCCGAGCAGGTCAGGCACTATGCGACCTCGTCCCGCACTATGGCCGTGGTTACGGCAGCGGGGATGAGTAGCGGTGGATCTCCGCCCACTCCACTCCTTCTCAGCAGCGGTGCAGCCGACGATGCCTCAACGGTCGCCGCCACCGCCACAACCGTTACGGAAGACGGGCTGTCAGACGGCCGGGTCCGCGAGAGAGCCGCGCTTGATGCCGGTGATTAAGGCGTCCCACTCGCCAGGAGTGAAGGCCAGCACCGACCCCTCGGGGTTCTTGGAGTCACGGACCAAGGAGAGGCGCTCGACGTCTGCTGTGGGCTCGGCTTCGGCCGAGGCATTGTCGGCGAGGGCGACTTCGACGCAGTTCGAGCCATTACCGCTGCGGGAGCTCTTCCGCCAGACGCTGACTTCAACACAGTCTTGGCCGTTCTCGCTGCGCGAGCTCTTTCGCCACGTTACCCGAGATAGGTCCAATGCGGACATTTCGCCCCCCTTTGCAAGGACAACCAATCTGATCATCGATTGTGATCAGCTGGCCGGATTGTCAAACTCACCGCCTTTGATGCCGCTAATGAAGGTCTGCCACTCAGTGGAGGTGAAAATCAGTGCTGGCCCGCTCCGATCCTTGCTGTCACGAACACCTACGCGTCCTCCGTTCAAGGAGGCCACTTCGACACAACTGCCACCGTTCCCGCCACTACGGCTGCTCTTTCGCCAGACCGCTCTAGATAGCTCTTCGTGGGACACCTTGATCCCCTTTCAGCGCCTATAGATCTTCTTTTGCGAGCTTCGTGATCATATCGATTGAATCCCGGGGATCGAGAGCCGAAGCACGCAGGTGGTCATATGCCAGCGTATATGCCCGAATCTCTTCAGCCTTCTCCAGATAGAGACTTCCGGTTACGTACTCCAGATAGGCGACTTCACTCGCCCCCTCAGAGAAGGACAGGATGGCGAACGATCCGAGCATCGCCGCATGCGCGCCGATGGCATACGGCAGGACCTGGATGGTCACATTGGGCTGAACCGAAATGTCCGCCAGGCGCTGGAGCTGTTCTTTCATGACACGGGTACCACCGACGCGGCGGCGTAGAGCGGCCTCGTTCACGATCGCCCAGAAGTTCATGGGATGCTCGGATCGGGTGATGACATCCTGTCGCGCCATGCGCAGGCTGACGTGCCGCTCTATCTCGTCGGGTGCGTCGGTTACCCGCGCTGCCCGGTAGATGGCGCGAGCGTAGTCTTCGGTCTGGAAGAGCCCATGAACGAGTTCGGGTTCGTAGTTACGGAGTGACGACGCCTCCGCTTCCAGCCCTACGTAGACCTGGAACCACTGCGGGATTACATCGCTGTAGGCATGCCACCACCCTCGCTCCTTCGCCTGTTTTGCCAGCTGGACGAGCGCTTCGTACCCGGCGCCCTCGCGGAGCCCATAGAGCTGCAACATTGCACGGACGTCGTTGACGGAGATCCGCAGCGTCCCGCCTTCCACTTTGGTCATCCTCGACGTCGACCAGTTCAGATGATCAGCCACTTCCTCCTGCTTGAGGCCGGCCGCAGTGCGGAGCTGTCGCAACTCCTGTAGCAATCGTCGATGGCGGACGGTCGGCGAGAAGCTGGCCATGGGTCTCCCTCCCAAGACACCTGTTTGATCACACATCGTAATGAATCTTTAACTGGTTGTGCGAAAGCGCTTGCATGTTCAGATTTGCAGGTGCAGATTTAGCACGTGCTCACTCACTGAGAGTGATGGTACGTCGCAGTCACAGGCTTTGCAGCCCGTTCCGCGTAAGCCGCAAGCCCATCACGTCCAACGCCGAACAGCTTCAGGACCGACGAAGGGGTGGCAAGGAGATGAAGATATGTGATCTTCAAGAGTGGGGTGGTGAGTTGCTGGAGTTGGCCTGGGAGTTGAACGATCTCGGGTTCGACTCCGTGGTCAGGCTCTCGCCCGACCGTCGGCCGAGTGTGGAGATCTTCGTACCGCCGGGACGGTCGAGGGTCGCCACCGCGCAGCGGGGCCGTACCTCGGTGTTCACCTGGGAGCGGACCTCCGCCCGAGCGGACCGAGACCGGCTCGAAGGCGACCGGCGGGGCCGGAGCAGGATGCGGATGGCGGCGGAGCGACTTCTGGAGGTAACACGGTGAGGGCGCCGGAGCCGCTGGGACGGGCCGACCTTCCCGCCGAGGTGGAGTCCGTCCCGCTGGCCCGCCGCTACGTCCGCGACCTGCTCGACCGCCTCGACCACAAGCAGACCGACGACGCGCTCCTGCTGGTCAGCGAACTCTTCACCAACGCGGTACGCCACTCCGACTCCGGCCGCCACCCCGACGGCCGGGTCTCCGTCGCCATCGCGAACCACAATGGAACGCTCCACATCGACGTCATCGACGCCGGATCAACCGGACAGACACCCCGAATCTGCCCCGACGTCGCCCCCGACAGCGGCGGCGGACGCGGCCTCTGGCTGGTCCAGGAACTGTCCACCTCCTGGGGCTGGTACGAGACCCCGGCCGGGCGGGTGGTCTGGTTCCAACTCGCCGGAAACTGACCGCTGCGAAGGTCACACCCCCGGGCCATGGTGGCCCGCAACCATTTCAGGCAGGCGCCCACGACGTCCCAGATGCTCTCGGCGGCGAGCGAGATCACCTGGGAGGACAGCTGGAAATCCCCTCCCCTCGCCCGATATCCACAGCTCCAGCCACTGGCTCGCTCCTGCCACTTGTGGCCCGGCCTCAACGCAGAAGCATCGTTGCTCGTCAGTCCACTGAGCCTTTTTCAACCTGAAGTCGCAGGTCACGGGCGCGGTGTGGTGTGCGGTACCTGATCGACAAATAAAGAAGCCCCTGATAGAAGGAGGCTTTTTCATCCTGATGGCCTGGTACGGCAGGCCTGCGGAGAACGGTGCCCCGGTGGGGCCTGCAGCGAAGTGATCCACCGGCCGCGGCCAACTTGCGGGGCGTGGACGGTGGGTTCTGCTCACCTCGATCCGGGAACGACTCCGCACAGGTAAGTGGACTCCTCCAGCAGTCGCGGTCGCCTTGTCCGCCAGCCGTTCCAGCGCCGCCAGCCGGTCGTAGCGGGCCAGCGGCGCCGCCTCGACGACCAGATGGGTGGTCAGCCGCTCCTCCGGCCCTGCCGCCGCGCCCTGCGGCAGCTGTACCGCGCGCAGTCTCTCCTCGGTGCGCGGCGGGCGGGTCAGACGACGCCGGCCTTGTGCGCGAAGACGGCCATCTGCAGGCGGTCGCGGAGGTTGAGCTTGCACAGGAGATTGGAGACGTGGAACTTGACGGTCGCCTGGCTCACGTACAGCCTGCTCGCGATCTCGGTGTTGTTCAGCCCGTCGGCGACCAGGACCAGCACCTCGTGCTCGCGCTCGGTGAGCGACTTGACGGCCTCGGGCGGGCGGTAGGGCAGCCCGTTCTCGAACCGCCGCAGGAAACTGCTGGCGACCTGCGGCGCGAAGAACGCCTCCCCCCGCGCGATGGCCCTGATCGCCCCCACCAGCTCGTCCTGGTCGCTGGAGCGCAGCAGGAAGCCGCGGGCTCCGGCGCGTACCGCGTCGAACATGCTCTCCGGCTGCTCGGTCAGGATGACGCTCCGCACCGGAGGGGCCAGGGAGTCGGCACGGAGCCGCTCGGTGACCTGGATGCCGTCGAGGCCGGTGAGCCGCTCGTCGACGAGTGCCACGTCGGGTCGCAGGCCGCGGGCCTTGGAGACCGCCTCGAATCCGTCACCGGCGTCTCCCACGACGCGCAGCCCCGGTTCGGCGGCGAGGATCGAGCACAGCGCGGTGCGAAGCAGCCTCTCCGAGTAGCAGATCAGGACCCGGATGTCGGTGTTCGGGCTGTTCATCTCCCGCTCACCTCAGGCGTGCGAGGACGAGGTGCCGGGACGGGACGAGCCCCGCGAGCGGTTCCCTGCCGGTGACGACGACGGCGGTGAAGCCGAGCGTCAGCAGTGGCGGCAGGCGGTCGGTGTCCCGCGCGCCGTCGGCGTCGTCGACCAGCAGCAGGCACCGCCCGCCCGAGGCCGGGGACGTCATGCGAGCTATGCGCGCCTGCCGCACGGCGGTGCGCAGCTCGCCGGGGCCGCGCCGGTCACTGCCGAGGGCGAGGAAGAGCACGTCCAGTGCCATCCGCTGGCGCAGCACGTGGGCGCACTGGACGGCGAGGGTGGTCTTGCCGACTCCGGCCGGGCCCGTGACGGTCACCAGCGCGGGTTCCCCGCCACCGGAGGCGACCGACACCGTGTCCTCGACCTCCCGCAGCAGCGGGAGCCGGCTCAGCGCGACGGTGCCGCTCACCGAGGGCAGGCCCCACTCCGGAGGCGGCGCCACGGCGGGAGCGCCGAGCGAGCGGGGCGGCGCCGCCTCGAAGGTCACCCGGTCCTCACCGGTCAGTTCAAGGGCGGCGGCCAGGCGACGCACCGAGGTGCGGTGCGGGTAACGGGTGCGACCCCGCTCAAGGTCACGCAGCGTGCGCACGCTCAGGCGGGCGCGTTCGGCCAGCTCCTCCTGGGTCAGCCGCGCCTTGTCGCGATGGGTGCGCAGCAGCTGAGCGAATCCCAGGCTGTCGGACAACAGTGCAGACCTCACGTGAACCCTCCCGGTGACGACCAGATGCCGTCACCGTAGGAAGTGCCGGTAATCGTCGGATATCGCCGCGATATCGCCGGTCATTCCTCCTGGTCACCCCGCATGCGCGCTGGCAGCGTGAGATGCATGCTTCCGACAGGACGGATACGACGGGGCCCGGCGCCGCTACTGGACGACGCGGTCCTGACCCAGCGGTTCGACTGGGAGACGCGCACCCTGCTGCGGCACTACCGCTGGATCGAGCTGACCCACACCGGCGAGTACGCCCGCATGGGGCTGCTCGACCGGGACGCGGCCGAGCGGATCCGCCGGGCGGTGCTGGACCTGACGCCCGAGCAGGTCGGCGCCGAGCGCGCGGCGGCCATGTCGGATCCGCTGTTCGCCCTGGAGAGGTGCGTCCAGGCACACGTACCCGAGAGCGCGCACGCCTGGCACGTCGACCGCAGCCGCAACGACGTTCAGGCCTGCGCCCAGCTCATGCTCGGCAGGGAACGGCTGCTGGAGACCGCGACCGCGGTGAGCCGGCTGGCCCGCGCCGCGCTGCAGACCGCAGCCGGGCACACCGAGTCGATCATGCCGGGGTACACCCAGCACCAGACCGCGCAGACCATGACCTTCGGCTTCTACCTGGCCGCGCTCGCCGAGGCGGTGACCGGTGCCGCCGAGTCGCTGCAGGCGCTGTTCGACGCGGTCAACCTCTGCCCGCTGGGCGCCGGGGCGATGGCCGGTCTGGAGCTGCCGTGGGACCGGGGGCGGATCGCGGTCGCGCTGGGTTTCGACGGCCCGCAGCCGCACGCGCTGACCTCGGTCGCCTCCCGCTCCTGGGTGCTGCGCACGGCCGGGGAGCTGTCGGTGCTCGGTACCACGCTGAGCCGTTTCCTGACCGACCTGATCTGGTGGAGCGGGTCGAGCTGCCGCTTCATCGACCTGCCGGACGAGCTCGCCGGCATCTCCTCGGCGATGCCGCACAAGCGCAACTTCCCGATCCTGGAACGGGTCCGCGGGATGAGCGGCCACCTGGTCGGGCTCTCGTACGACCTCATGATCGGTCAGCGCAACACCGGCTACACCAACCTCGTGGAGGTCTCCAAGGAGAGCACCCGCTTCCTGGAGGACCTCTTCACGACCTGCCACACGATGCTGGCGCTGTTCGAACGGGTGGTCACGGACGTGCGGTTCCACCCGGAACGGGCCCGCCGGGTGGTGCGGGACGAGCTGATGGCCGCCTCGACCGTCGCCAACCACCTCACCCTGGAGCACGGCGTGCCGGCCAGGGACGCGCAGGTGCTCGTCGGCGCGTGGATCTCGGCCGCCCTGGAGCGGCTCGGCCCCGCAGACACCCTCACCCCCGGCCTGCTCTCGGCGCCGGACCTGGTCTCCGCGGGCGAACGGCTCGGCTTCACCCTGGCCCTCACGGAGAACGAGGTACGCGAGCTGCTGGATCCGGAGGCGGGCGTGTGGCGCAAGCAGACCGCCGGCTCGACCCGCCCCGAGCAGGTCCGTCTCCTCCTGGAGCAGGTCGGCGACCGGCTGGCCGCCGTCGACCGGGGAGCCGCCGAGCGGTCCCGATGGCTGCGAGACGCCTGGGAGCACACCACCGGCACGAAGGCGGGCGAGCTGACATGACCATCCAGATGCCGATCCGGGAGAGCGACGGCCGCAGCGGAGGGGTCGGCCGGGGACGTGCCCCAGGCACCTTCGGCGAACTCCTGCAGGGGATCCTGGGATCCGGTACGGACTTCCTGGTGACCTTCCCCGTGGACCTGTACGTGGAGGCCGCCTTCGAACCCGATCCCCAGCTGGACCAGGTGATCGTCTCACCGCCGCACAAGAACAAGGCACGGCGCCTCGCCGCCGGGATCATGTCCCACTACGGGGTGCACACCGGCGGCTGGCTGATGCTCAACAGCGCGCTCCCCGAGGGCAAGGGCATGGCCAGCTCCACCGCCGATCTGGTCGCCACCGCGCGCGCGGTGGACTCGGCCTTCCGCCTCAAGCTCCCCAACCGGCTGCTGAAACAGATGATGGCCGAGATCGAGCCGTCCGACGGGGTCATGCATCCGGGGATCACCGCGTTCTTCCACCGGCAGGTGCGGCTGCACCGGCGGATGGGCACGCTCCCCCAGCTGACCATCGCCGGGATCGACGACGGGGAGAGCGTCGACACCGTCGCCTTCAACCGGTCGAGGAAGCCGATTCCCGCCCACTGGGCGGTGCGCTACGGCGAGTTGCTCGACCAGCTCACCCACGCCGTACGCGACCACGACCTGGCCGCTGTGGGCCAGGTCGCCACCGCCAGCGCACGGCTGTTCCAGACCTTCAACCCCAAACCCCATCTGGCGGCGGTGGAGGAGATCTGCCACGACGTCGGCGGGCTCGGCACGGTCGTCGGTCACAGCGGTACGTGCCTGGGCATCCTGCTGGCCCGGCACGATCCCGAGCACGGTCCCCGGCTGGCCCGCGCCCTCACGGAGCTGGAGCGGCTGGGGCGGCCCCTCATCGTCTGTAGGAGCACGAGCCGGACATGACACTCAGAACTGACGCCATCGACGCCATCGGCCGTACTCCACTGATGCGTCTGCGCGCGACCGGCGGGGCGACCGTCCACGCGAAGCTGGAGCTGGCCAACCCGTACGGAATGAAGGACCGCGTCGCCAGGCAGGCGATCCTGACCGCCAGGGCCGAGGGGGTGCTGACCGACGGCGGCCTGATCGTGGAGAGCTCCTCGGGCACCCTGGCCATGGGGGTCGCGCTGGTCGGCACGTACCTCGGCCACGAGGTGCACATCGTCACCGACCCCCGGATCGACCCGATCACCATGGCCAAGCTGGAGGCGCTGGGCGCCACTCTGGACATCGTGCCCGCCATGACCGGCAACGGCTGGCAGAGCGCCAGGCTGGAGCGGCTGCGGGCCGTACTGGCCGCCAACCCCGGCGCGTTCTGGCCCAGGCAGTACGACAACCCGGCCAACCCCGCCGCCTACGACCGCCTCGCCGAGGAGGTGATCTCGGAGATCGGCCGGGTCGACGTACTGGTGGGCGCGGTGGGCAGCGGCGGCTCGCTGTGCGGGACGGCGCGGGCGCTGCGCCGGACCAACCCCGCACTGCGGGTGGTCGCCGTGGACGCCGTCGGCAGCGCCATCTTCGGCCAGCCCGACGTGCCGAAGCGGTTGCAGAGCGGACTGGGCAACAGCCTGGTTCCGGCCAACGTCGATTTCTCGGTCATCGACGAGGTCCACTGGCTGTCGGACCGGGAGGCCTTCGCCGCCACCCTGGAGCTCGCCTCGCACGAGAAGGTCTTCGCGGGCAACAGCTCCGGCTCCGCCTACCAGGTGGCGCGCTGGCTCGGCTCGCGGCTCGACCCGGACGTGTCGGTGGTGGTGATCTTCCCCGACCGGGGCGACCGGTACGTCAACACCATCTACAGCGCCGAGTACCGGGCGGCGCACGGCCTGACCGACCTGCGCCCGCCGCTCGCCCCCGAACCGATCCAGCTCACCGACACCGCCGTGACCTGGTCCTACGCGACGCTCGGCCGGTCCTTGGAGTACGCATGAACCCCGTCCTCGTCTTCGTCGAGTCCAACACCACCGGCTCCGGGATGCTGGCCTTCGCCAGGGCCGCCGCGCTGGGGTTCACCCCGGTGCTGGCCACCGCCGACCCGGCCCGCTACACCGGGCTGGCGGCCACCGGGGTGCGGGTCGCCACCTGCGACACGGACTCTCCCGCCACCCTGGCGACAGAGCTGCGCCGCGCCCTGGGGGAGATCGCCGGGGTCACCACGACCAGCGAGTTCTACACCGTCGCGGTCGCCCGGCTGGCCGCCGACCTCGGGCTGCCCGGCAACCCACCGGAGGCCGTCGCCGCCTGCCGGGACAAGGGGCGGACCCGCCGGATCCTGGCCGCGGCCCGGCTGCCCTCCCCCGCCTTCGAACTGGTCGGCCCCTGCGACGACATCGACACCCGAGTCGTGATCGCGCTGTCGCGGATCGCGCTGCCCTGCGTCGTCAAGCCCGTCGACGACACCGGCTCGCTGAGCGTGGTGCTCTGTCACACGCCCGGGGAGGTGGCGGCCCACTGCCGCCGGATCACCTCGGCCGCCGTCAACGTACGGGGCCAGGCCACCGCGAGGACCGCGCTGATCGAGGGCTATCTGGCAGGCCCCGAGTACAGCGTCGAGACGGTCGGCTCCGGCGGGTCGCACCGCTGTGTCGGCGTCACCGCCAAGCAGGTGACGGCGCCGCCGCACTTCGTGGAGCGCGGGCACGTCTTCCCCGCGCCGCTGCCGGCGGACGAGACCCGAATCCTCGCCGAAACCGCGTTCCGCGCGCTGACCGCCGTCGGTGTCACCCACGGTGCCACCCACATCGAGATGAAGCTCATCGACGGCCACGCGTACGTCGTGGAGATCAACGCCCGTCCCGCGGGGGGCATGATCCCCGAGGTCATCGCGCGGGCGAGTGGCTTCGACCTGCTCGACGCCCACCTACGGGCCGCGGTCGACCTGGAGCAGCTGCCGCTGCCCGAGCGGTTCGCCCCGGCGGGGATCGCCTTCCTGCTGCCGCCGGAGCGCGCCGCGACCGGGCGGGGGAAGGCCGTCCTGCGGGAGGTGGCCGGGATGCGGGAGGCCGGTGCCGTGCCGGGCGTCGACACGGTGGCCGTCACCGCGCCGCAGGGTTCCGAGGTGCGGCCGGCCCGCAGCAGCTACGACCGGCTGGGCTATGTGATCGCGCACGCGTCCGGCCATCGCGAGCTGGAGGAGACGCTGAACACCGCGCTCGGCCACCTGCGGCCCGTGCTGCTCCACGAGTTTCCGCCGATCGAGATCCCCCGCCAGGAGTACCGGACCTCATTCTCCTGAATCTCCGCCCCGGCCTCCGTACTCAGAACTCCCCCGATTGGAAATCCCATGACGAGCGTGCTGGACAACCCCCACCTGGTCGCCGGAGAGAACGACGACGGCGGCGAGATCGAGCTGCGCAGCGACACCTTCACGCTGCCCACCCCCGCGATGCTGGAGGCCGCCGCGAACGCACCGCTGGGCGACGACGTCTACGGCGAGGACCCGACGGTGGCCAAGCTGGAACGGCTGGCGGCCAACCTGCTCGGCAAGGCCGCGGGCTGCCTGATGCCGAGCGGCACCATGGCCAACCTCGCCGCGCTGCTCGCGCACTGCCCGCGCGGCGGCAAGGCGATCGTCGGCCACGAGTCCGACCTGTACGTCTACGAGGCCGGGGGCGCCTCGATGTGCGGCGGCATCGTCTACGAGCCGCTCGCCAACCTGCCCGACGGGACGATCAGCCTGGAGGACATCGCCGAGGCGTGCACCGTCGACCGTACCGACCCGCAGATCGCCCCTCCGGCGCTGGTCAGCCTGGAGACGCCGCAGAACCGGTGCGGCGGCCTGCCGCTCCAGCTCGACTACCTCGCCGAGGTGGCCCAGCTGACCCGCTCGCACGGCGTGGCGCTGCACCTGGACGGGGCGCGCATCTTCAATGCCTCGGTCGCGCTGGGCATCACCCCCGCGGAGATCGCCTTCTACGCCGACACCGTGCAGGTCTGCCTGTCCAAGGGCCTGTGCGCGCCGATCGGATCGGTGCTGGTGGGCGACCGGGCGATCATCGCCCAGGCCAGGCGGATGCGGAAGATGCTCGGCGGCGGCATGCGGCAGGCCGGCATGATCGCGGCCTGCGGCATCATCGCCCTCACCGAGATGACCGGCAGGCTGGCCGAGGACCACGAGAAGGCCGCCCGCCTCGCCCGCGGACTGGCACGGCTGCCCGGCGTACGGCTGAACCCCGGCCCGCCGATCACGAACATGGTCTTCTTCCGGGTACGCGACGAGCGCTACACCACCCGGTCGTTCATCGCGGCGGCCCGGCGCAGAGGCGTCCGGGTGGAGGAGCTGGGGCACGGGCGGATTCGGGCGGTGACCCACGCGGGGGTCAGCGCGGACGCCGTCGACCGGGCGATCGGGGTCTTCGCCGAACTGCTCGCCCCCACCGGCCGATGAGAACCCACCGGGGCGGGGAGACCATGCGAACGGACGAAAACAGCACGTCGGCACAGTGGACAGCGGACACCGGCAGGCCCGCGGAACGGGGAGCGGCGGACCTCTCCGAGAGCAAACCGCCGAAACAGCGAACAGCGGACACCGACCGGGACCGGCCTGCGGAACCACAGGCGACGAGCGCCACGGCAAACGAACCACCGAAACAGCGGGCCGGGGGAAACGCGGGCCGTCCGGGGCTGGGGCGCTCGTTTCATCACCTGTGGGCGGCGTCCGGCCTGTCGAACCTGGCCGACGGCGTCCTGCTCGTCGGCGTCCCCCTGCTCGCGGTCTCCCTCACTCGCTCACCGGCGCAGGTGGCGCTGGTCAGTGCCGCGACGACGCTGCCGTGGCTGCTGCTGGCCCTGCACGCGGGCGCGATCGCCGACCGCCTCGACCGGCGCCGGATCATGGTCCTGGCGGGCTGGTCCCGCGCCGCCGTACTGGCCGCGACGGCCGCCGCCGCCTGGCTGGACCTGCTGAGCCTGCCGGTGCTGGTGGCGGCGGTGCTGCTCGCCGGTGCCGCTGAGGTGTTCGCCGACACCTCGGCCCAGTCGGCGCTGCCGATGACCGTGACCGGCGACCGGCTGGGCGCGGCCAACGGTCGGCTCGTCGCCACCCAGACCCTCGGCAACCACTTCCTCGGCGCCCCGCTCGCGGGCCTGCTGGTCGGCATCGCCACCACCGCCGTGTTCGGCACGGCCGCCCTGCTGTACGCGGCCGGCGCGCTGTTGCTGCTCGGCATGCGCGGCCGGTTCCGCCCGGAGGCCGCCCCCGCCCAGGCGCTGCGCGCCGACATCGCCGACGGCATGCGCCACCTGTGGGGACACCGCGCCCTGCGCGGCCTGGCCGCGTACTCCGGCGTGCTCAACCTCGCCTACGGCGCCTACTTCGCGGTCTTCGTGCTCTGGGTGGTCGGTGACGGCTCCCGGGTGGGACTCACCCCCGGCCAGTACGGCCTCCTGGCGGCGACCCTGGCCGCCGGCGCGGTGGCCGGTTCGGTGCTCTCCGGCTCACTCACCCGCCTGACCGGCGAGAACGGCGCCCTGGTGGGCGTCACACTGCTCAATGCTCTGCTGCTGCTGGTGCCCCTCCTCCTCCCCTCTCCCCTGGTGGTCTTCCCCGCCGCCGCGGGCATCGGCGCGGCCAACGCCGTCACCAACGTCGTCTCCGTCTCGCTGCGCCAGCGGCTCATCCCCGAGGGTCTGCTCGGCCGGGTGAACGCCACCTGCCGCCTGATCGGCATGGGCGCCATGCCGCTGGGCGCCGCCTCCGCCGGCCTGCTCGCCACCCTGGCGGGCCTGTCCGCCGTCTTCTGGTCCGCCTGCGTACTCTCCCTGCTCGCGGCGGCTCTCATCCTGCGCGGTGGGGAGGCCGGGGGTCCGGCACGAGGCCACCGCGGGGCCGCGAGCCGCGAATGAGGCGGCTGTCCGACACCACGGCCGACGGTCAGGAGACCCTGATCCGGTAAAACGCACGGATGGTCCGGCTCCCCACCCGTGGTCATCGGCCGGTGGGTCGGGTCGGATCGACCGCTGGGGGTTCGTCAGAAGTGCGGCCGCCGATTGCCTGGCCGGGACCGAACTGGCCAAGGCGGTGCGGCCCGCCCGGCTGGCGCCCAGCACCCTCAGCGACCTGCTGTCCGGTGAGACGCGCCCGTCAGCCGAGACGCTGGAGCTGTTCCTGACCGCCTGCGGCGTGCCCGAGGAGGCTCGGGGGTCATGGCGGTCGGCGCGGAAGCGCGCCCTGACGGTCGCGCCGGCGCTGGCCGGGGTGGAGCAGGCCGATCCGCGCCTGTTGGGAGTCCATGCCGCGATCGAGGCCCCGGGCGCCACAGGTGAACTGCCGGTGTACGTGCTACGCGACACCGACACCGATCCGCGCGGGGTACGTGCCTTGGTTGGCCGGGCCGCCGAGCGGGGTGGCCTGGTGGTGCTGGTGGGCTCCTCATCGGTGGGTAAGACCCGCTGCGCCTATGAGGCGATCCGCGCCTTGGTGCCGCAGTGGTGGCTGCTGCACCCGGCCGATGCCGACCACGTCCGGCAGGCGGCCGCCGACCCGCCGTCGCGGCTGGTGGTGTGGCTGGATGAGCTGCACGGCGCCGCAGCGGCGTTGGCCCCGGTCGCCGCTCCCGGCACGATGGGGCGCCCCTCGGGCTACCTGGTCGCCGACTACCTGCAACAGCACGCCGGGGCTCAGCGGCGCACTACGAAGGTGCCCGGCGCGACTTGGCGGGCCTTATGCGAGCACCTGACCGACCCCGCCGACCAGGCCAGTACCGGTAGGGCCGCGCAGGATCGGTTGCTGTACTGCTACGCCGAACCTCTCTACCGGCACACCGCCGATGCGGGCGACGAAAGCGCCGCTACCAGTCTGGTCGGCCTGCTGGTCGAGCAGGGGCGGGCAGAGGAGGCCATCACGGTCCTGCGCACTCGCGCCGATACCGGCGACGACATCGCCGCTTTACGGCTGTCCGGCCTGCTGGTCGAGCAGGGGCGGGCAGAGGAACTACGCGTCCGCGCCGACACCGGCGCCCCACACGCCGCCGGCTGCCTGGCCGATCTGCTGGCAGAGCAGGGGCGAGTGGAGGAACTACGTGCTCGCGTCGACAGCGGCGACACAGGCGCCGCCTTCCGGCTGGTCGATTTGCTGGCAGAGCAGGGGCAGGTGGAGGAACTACGCACCCGCGCTGCTACCGGCAACCCATACGCCGCCCACCGGCCATGTAGGCAGTCGTCGAGCGCGTCAAGGTTCCAGCCGAAGTAGCCTCCAGGGCCGTTGATGGCCTCACCGAGGGCGCAGTAGAAGCCCTCGATGTCGGTGACGAACCGGCCGTCCAGGTGGTAAGTGTGCCCGGCGGGCAGGTCCGACCGCCCGTGGGGATGGTGGTACAAGGCCGCGCCGGCCCATTCGTGCCGCAGCGCCCGGTCGTAGCCAGCCCACAGGCCTGGCCGGGGGGGCCGGCCGGTATGCCACAACTGCCAGATCTCGCGGGCACCGCTGGGCAGCGGATCGTCGATTCCGCCGTCGAGGACGATGTCGAGGAGTCCGTCGCCCAGCGGGGAGGGGCGTGAGCATGTCACGGTGGCAAGCACCGCTCTGCCCGTCGACACGGCCAAGCCGGTGCTGTCGACGGCATGGATTGCCGCCTGCAGATGACGTCGCCGGGTGGATCGGCGTTCCAGAAGGGCGCGCAACGGTGCCTCGGGCCGACAGCCGAGAAGGGTCACCTGGTGAACAGGCGGAGTCGGGCGCTCACGGAAGACCCCGGCAGTGCCTCGGCAGTTGCCCAGCGGTTCCTCGTCGTGACCGGTCAGCAGAAACTCTTGCGCGCCGGGTGGCTGCGCCGGTGGCCATCCCAGTTCCGGCAGGATGCGCAGATGTCCGCAGAGGTCGATGTCAACGAGTCCTGGCCCCGCCTGCGACGGGCGGTGGCCGAGCACCGTGACATCGAACAGTTCCTCCATGCGCGAACATTCGGGGGCGTAGCTCCGGCGGCCGTCCGGCGGCGGCCGCTGCGGATCGTGCACCGGATCCAGCACAGATGTCCCTCGGCAGCGTCCTCGGCGGCGTCTACGCCACCCTGCATCCCCAGCGGGTCGGCCGGATGGTGCTGGACGCCGGGCTCAACCCCCGGCAGTCGGTGCTCGAGGTGGTAACGCAGCTCACCCGCACCTACCAGCTCTTCTACGAGAGGTTCCTGGCCGGGTGCGTCAAGAAGGGCTGTGACCTGGGCAAGGACACCAAGGAGGTCGACAGCGCCGTCGAGGGACTGGTCGAGCGGCTCAAGCGCAAGCCGCTCGAGGTCGGCGACCGCCGCCTCGGCGCCAGCCTGGCGATCGCCGCCCTGCATGCAACGAGCGTCGGCGAGGCGTACTGGCAGGAGCTGGAAGCCAGGTTCGCCAAGGCGATCAAGGGCGACGGTGGTCCCCTGCTGGAGCTCGCCGACGCGATGACCGGTCGCCAAGGCGACACCTACAGCCCCTTCGGGATCTTCGGCTCGGCCCCGTACGGCAGCGGGGTCTACTGCCGTGACCGCGAACGGCCCGCCATACGGGACCTGCCCTGGATCGAGGCCAAGCTGACCCGTATCTCCCCGATCTTCGGCCAGCTCAGCCCGACGACCACCTTCCTGCTCCCCTCATGCGCGCAGTGGCCGGTGCCCGTCGACCCCGAAGGCCGCACGGTCAGGCACACCGGCTCGGCCCCGATCGTGGTGATCAGCTCGGAGAAGGACACGGCCGCACCGACCAAGGAGGCGGCGAGCCTGACCAGGCAGCTCACCAACGGCGTGCTGGTCACCTACGGAGGCGATCTGCACGGCGCTTACCCGGCCGGTGGTCCCTGCATCACCGGCGTCGTCGAGGACTACGTGGTGAACGGCAAGGTCCCCGCCAAGGGAACCTCCTGCCCTGCCACCTAATGGCAGTGCCATGACACGTTTCCGGCGTAACCCTCCGGACCACCGCTGTCTTCTGGGGGCAGGCGTGCCCGCCGGCCGAGCACCGGGGGTAGGCGGCCTTGGCCGCGGCCTGGTGGACCTTCTCCACCTCGATGTCGTGATCCCACATGTCGCCGAAGTCGTAGCGATAGCCGAGCCAGTCCCCGGCCTTCGGGATGAGACCGGCCATCGTCACCGCCGTCTCGTCACGGGCGTTGTCGCCGTACTGCCGATCTCCGTCGGAGAACACGTGCAGGTGGTGCCGCTCCCAGCCCATCGCGACCTGCATCACCTCGTGCAAGTCGGCCAAAGTCGCCATCGACGGCACGTGGACACGCCGCCACACCGGCGGGTGAACCTCCCGCAACACGCGTCGTCATCAACCGCGGGAATACCCGATAAGCGGTCCGCTCCACCGACGTCACCGCACACGCCTCCTGGCAGCCCGACCTAACGGACGATACACACCGTAGTGAGGCGAACATGCACACAGCGGCGAAACAGATCAGAACGCCAAAAATCTGCCGGATCAACCTTTCAAGATCAACTCAATGTGGATTTTGAGCTTATGTGGGCTGCTCCCCATCTGCAGCTCGTCCGTCGTCCCGGAGCCGAGCTGGAACTCCTGGGCCGGACATGCGACGAGCCGATCCTTCCTACCGTCGGGGATGTCGGACCCGCCTGCCATACTCGCCGCGATCATGATGGAGAAAGCCTGAGGGGACCGATGCGCAAGATCATGCCCGCGGATTACGCGTGGGAGGACGACTGGCAGGAAGAGATCTACACCGTCACCTTCGTTCACGACCTGGATGAGCGCGAGACGCTCCGGCGGTTCGGAGTAGCCGACGACAACATCCGTGCGGTGGACGACGAGAAGCTCATGGAACGCATCGAGGAGACCGAGGGCTGCTGCGACATGGTGCTGGCGACCCGGTCCGGCGATTGGACAATCGCCTTCGAGTACAGCGGCTGGGAGGGGACCCGGCCCGAGACCCTGCGCGAGTTGACCCGCAACGGCGGTGAAGCCGTCTCCGTCATGCGCCACAACTACGCGTCCTCGCATGACTTCGAACATGCCGTAGACGGCCGGATCCGGACGGCCTTTCGCCCGCAGACACCGCAGGAGCGCTGGGGCAGCCACCCCGACGCTCTCAACGAGGACATGCGCGAGCTGGGCCTGGAGCCCGAACCGGACGAGGAGTTTCAGTACCTGCCTGGCTCCATTCCTGCCGCCCTCGCCCTGGCCAGTCGTATCTGCGGGGTGCTGTTCACTCCCGCGCTGCTGGACGGGCCGCTGCTGAGCGGAGTCATCACCGACCCGGTTCCCGGCGACCCCCCGGAAGGCGACCCGCTCGCCCGGCACGCCCTGCGGGCCGTCGACCGCAGGCTCGCCGAGGCCATTGACGGCGCCTCCCCTGACCTCCAGCGGCGGGCCGCGATCGCCGAGGCCCGCCGCCAGTGCGGGCTGGCAGGCGTAGCCGGCCACCCGGTGCTCGCCGAGGCGCTCGCCCGGGCCGAGCGGGGCGAAACGCCCCCGGTCGGGCACGACTCCCCGCTCGCCGAGCTCATCCGCGGCTATGAGTCGGAGCTGACCGGCCATCCGATCGACAGCGCCACCGGCGAGTGGATGACGAGCCCGTCCGCGGATCCGCACCGCTCTCCGGGCGACAGGCGCAACATCTTCTCCATCGATACCGCGACCGGCATGCCGACCTGCCCGAGCTGCAGGTGGCATCACCGCCCGGGTGAGGAGGAGCGGGAGGAGGCCCGGCCTCGCCGGCAGACGGCGGTGGCGGTGCGCCATGCCCTGTCACCCGATGCCAGAAGGGCCGCCTACAGCACCCACTTCGCCCTGGTCCACGGGGATCAGGTCATGGCTGACCGCGATCACGCGGCGGCCGTCGCCGCAATGCTGCGCGCCGCCTCGGCATAGCAGGTCCCTAGTCCTGCAGATCAGGATCGGAAACGCGTGCCGACCGCCGGCTCACACGGTCCGTGAGCGACATCCTGCTCCTGCCTGCGAAAGCAGCGGTCTTCCCGTCGGCCTGCGCGGCGCAAGAGCCAGCCCAGTCCCAGGATCGGCACAGGCGGTCACGCTGCCCCGCCCTCTACGAAGATCTTCCTCGACCCACTCGACAATGACGAAAGAGACCATCACGTGGATGACGGACGGCCCGCAGCCGATGAGGTGTACAAGCACTATCGGCGGCTTGTCGGCGAGCCCGTGCCACCTGCACTGGATGTGGCGTTGTGCTGGACGGTCGTCGTTCCCAACGTCGGCGCGGCGCCTCTCACCGTGGAAGACATCGGTACCCGATTGAGCGGGGGCACCGGGCACGAGGTCCACGAAGCGGCCGGCCTTGACGTCGTCGACCTTCCCGACTATCGCCTGAATCCGCCTCCGGTGGCGGTGGACCGGGCCGGGTCAGCGATCGTCTTGTACGGACTCGACTATCTCGGGGTGCCTCCGGCAGTGACTCGGCCCCTGAGCACAAATGCCCGCGTCTACAACGCCTGGTGGAACGTCAACTCCGTGAACTACCTGTCCCTCGCCGTCGACGGCGAGGTCCTCCTGTCGATCGACGGGCTGTTCCCTGGACGCCCTGAGGACCACCCGAACCTGGCATGGTGGCCGGAATTGACGGCGATCAGCGGCTTCTTCCTCGACTACGAGGACACCGCCTGGACCGGGAGAGACGACAACTGGGACTGGAGGGCGGGCTTCTTGACGGGCATCGAGTTGGCTACAGGAGTGCGGCTGGACCGCAGGTGGTTGAATGCGGAACATCCCTACCTGACCTGCTCAGGCCCTGTTACGCACTGAACGCCCAAACTCATCCAGAAACCCAGCGGCTTACGTACACCACTTCGCTGGATGTGACCTGCGACTGATATCTCCAGACCTGGGAGAATAGTCAGATGCCCCAGCCATCGACCTCGCTTTCAGCCCGGTGGCCGGTCGCGCCCTCCAGTGCCACCGACTGGCTGCGAGAACTTGTCGGCGACGGCCTCACCGGCTTCATGCCGCCTCCGCTCCCGGACGCAGCCTGGGTACTGAACGCTATGTACGAGCATGATCAGGCCCCTACCGATATCTCCTATGACGACGTTCACCGCGCCGCGATCGCGGACGGAAGCGTGCCCCCCGAGATCGTCGGTGGCCTCGACATGAACACCGTGGGAACCGTCATCGGAGGCGGCCTCGGCCGCGCCGAGCACCCCGGCCCCGGCTGGAAACGGCTGCGCTGGGCCGACCTTGCGCAACGCAGCGGCGATCCGGTAGTCCCCGAAGGTCTCCTGCCTTGTTACCGCTGCTTCCCCTCCGTCCCTGTCAACGGCAGCTGGCCCATCTCGATCGCTCCGCCGACCGAGGGCAGCATGGACCGCGAGACCTGGAACCATCTGATCGGCCTGCTCCGTGCCCATAGCCCTGGGGGCGCGGACACCCGCTGCCTGGCCTACTACAGCCCCCTGATGCTCGGGGCGACCGATTTCGAGAACCTCCATGTGCGTGCGGGTCGTCTCGGCGATGCCGAGATCTTGTACGACAACCCCGAGGTCGACTTCAGCCCGTCCAACCTCTGGGCCGAGGACCATTCATGGATCATCTGCACCGACTACGACCTGTGGGCCACCAAGGTGGCCGGGCCCGCCTCGCTCATCGACGTGCTTCTGAAAGACTCCGAGATCGAAGCGGTACGGCTGCCCTGGGCTCCATGACTGGGGCGCCGTTAAAGATCGCCGCGCCAGAGGCGAGACATGAGTTGTCCCTCGGGACAGGAAGTTCGCGGTCCGGTACGTCGCTGTGGGCGGGATGCTGTGTCGCTGCTCGTGCACCGTTCCGTTCGAGATCAGGTCCGGGCAGGATGGGCGGCATGCGTGACTGGATGCTTGATTTCGCGGATTACGTCCGGGAGCTGTTACCCGAGGGGCTCGCCGAGCCGTTCATTGCCCTGGCTCGTCCGGCCATCCGGCTGTCGATCATCGAGGAGGGCGAGAGCACGGTCGATTGGCCGGTAGGCCGGCTGGGCGGCCTACCCCGGCTGCCTGAGGGGGTGGCGTGGCCGCGCACCGATGGTGGTTCCGCGATGCGGTTTCTCGCCGAACTGGACTGTGTGGCGCTCGCGGCGTACGAGTCGGACATCGATCTGCCCGCCGAGGGCACGCTGTTGTTCTTCGCCACCTGGGACAGCGCGGCTGCGCAGGTGATTCCGCTGCCTGCCGGGGCCATACGCGCGCCCGATGGCGAGGTGCCCGTTGGTGGGGAGGAGCGGGTGTTCTCCGAGGCCCCGCTCGTCGCCGAGACCGTTGCCACCTGGCCGACGCGTGGCCATGACGAACTGGTCAAGCTGGGCGATGACTTCTGGGACCGCCTCGTGGGGGAG